>JAUNFZ010000082.1 GCA_030524785.1 Eubacteriales bacterium | reverse complement strand
CAAAGTGTGGTGGAATTTACCTCTGCACTGGAATTTACTTTTTCAAGTTAGCTTTCTTGTGACGACCTATATGTTTCCTCCGATTTTGCTGGCAATCCCGTATTCTCTGGTGATGGCGAAGCTGGGACTGACAAATACAAGGCTGGGATTGATTATCGTATATCTGTCTTTCAGCGTACCTTATGCGGTATGGATGCTGGTGGGATTTTTTAAAACGGTGCCGCTGGGAATTGAGGAAGCAGCAAGGGTGGACGGAGCAAACAAGCTGCAGACCTTTGTCAGAATCGTTTTGCCCCTTGTTATGCCGGGAATCGTTGCGACGGCGATCTACACATTTATTAACGCATGGAATGAATTTTTATACTCTTTGATTTTAATAAACAGCACGAACAAGATGACGGTTTCGGTTGCATTGAAATCCCTGCAGGGCGCGGAGATCCTTGACTGGGGTGATATGATGGCGGCTTCTGTCCTTGTGGTGGTTCCGTCGGTGGTATTTTTTATGTTTATTCAGAATAAAATTGCAGGCGGAATGACGGAAGGCTCTGTGAAATGATGATAAAGGAGAATGAAAAAATGGATATAAGATATGCAGTAGTTGGCGTTGGATACTTTGGCGCAGAGTTAGGCAGAATTATGAAGGAACAGGAAGGCGCGGCCGTTACGGCGGTACTGGATCCCGTGAATGGAGAGACGATTGCAAAAGAGCTGGGATGTGACGTGGAGACAGACCTGGACGTTCTGTACAGCAGAGAAGATGTGGACGCCGTGATTGTGGCGACGCCCAATTACTTACATAAAGAGCCCGTGATTAAGGCGGCCAGGCACGGCGTGCATGTGTTCTGTGAAAAGCCCATCGCGCTGTGTTACCAGGACTGCAAGGAAATGGTGGATGCCTGCAAAGAGCATAATGTAATCTTCATGGCGGGCCATGTGATGAACTTTTTCAGGGGCGTCCGTCATGCAAAACAGCTGATCAAAGAGGGGAAGATCGGGGAGGTATTATACTGCCACTCCGCACGGAATGGCTGGGAGGAGCCTCAGCCGTCCATTAGCTGGAAGAAAATGAGAGAGAAATCGGGAGGCCATCTGTATCACCACATTCATGAGCTGGACTGCATACAGTTTATAATGGGAACCCCGCTGGAGGCAACGATGACCGGGGGAAATGTGGCCCACACAGGAGAGGAATTTGGGGATGAAGATGATATGCTGTTCATCAATCTTGAATTTCCGGATCAGAAATATGCGGTGCTGGAATACGGCTCGGCTTTCCGGTGGGCGGAGCATTACGTACAAATTGAGGGCACAAAGGGCGCAATCCGGATTGACATGAAGGACGTTGCTATGACGGTGAAAACAGAGGAAGGCGAAGAAAAGTATCTGGTTCATGAAACGCAGGAGGAAGACGACGACCGCACGCGGATTTACCACGGCACCGAGATGGACGGAGCGATCATGTACGGAAGGCCGGGGAAACTGCCTCCGATGTGGCTTCACAGCATTATGAAGAATGAGATGAAATACTTTAACGATATTATGCACGGAATGGAGCCCTCAGAAGAATTTAAACCTCTGCTGACCGGAGAAGCTGCCTGCGCCGCCATCGCTACGGCGGACGCCTGCACAATTTCCCGGATGGAAAACCGAAAGGTGAAGATCAGCGAGGTGACGTCGGCAGACAGTGCAGCACTTCATTAAGAAGATCAGAAAATTTCATACTTTTTGTATTTTGGGCTGCCCGCGGCGTAAAAACCGCAGAAGGGCAGCCCCCTCCATGTGGTGCAGAGGGGAAAAATGGTTTTGCAGCGGAAGCGGGAGGAAAGTACAAAAAGATCAATTGAAGGACAGTTCTTGCAAGATAACGCCCACTTTGCCGCAAAACATTAAATTTTGTGTATAGTGTGTATCAGAGAGGAAGGCATGAGATGGAGATACAACAATGATTAGAATAGCAGTAATTGAGGAAGAATCAGAGCTTTTAAAACTGGAAAAACAGCTCACTGAAGAATATTTCAGAAGCAAGGGGCTGATTTGCGAAATTCAAAGTTACAGGAATGTGGAATGGTTTCTTCTGGAGCTGCGGGAGGAAATGGCGGACATTTATATTCTTGGCGACAGCATGACTTCAAAATCTGGATTGGAAATTGCAAGAAAAATACGGGAGTATTATGTCGGGGCAGTTATTATGTTTGTGACAAATAGCACAAAATATGCCGTTGACGCGTATGAGGTCAATGCATACCGCTATATTATAAAAGACAATATCGAACAAAAAATAAAAGAGGCGTATAATTCTCTGCTTCCGGGGCTCATGGAAAAAGAGCGGCATTATTATGTGACGGAAAAAAAGGGCAGTATAGAAAAAATTTATTATGGAGATATCTGTTATCTGAAAAAAGAGGGCAAGTATGTGATATTCAAACAGAGGATCACAGAGACAAAGGTGCGAAAATCTTTGACAGAAATTTTGCGTTTGCTAAACGACGACAGATTTTTGCAGATTGACAAAAATTGTGCGGTGAACGTTGATTATGTGGTATCCCTGAAGAATTATGATATTGAAATGTATGATGGAAGTATCCTGACAGTAGCGAAGCAGAGGCTTGCGAAAATAAGAGAAATAATCGGGCAATATTGGAAAGTTTCAGACAAAAATATTCTATAAAAACCGGTATAAGTATGTTATATTATTTGTGGCGGATACATGCCGGAGAAGTATTTTTGGGGGCAGGAACAGAAGATATGATAAAAGTAGCGATTTTGGATGATGAGGATATTTATCTTCAGAAGGAGCGTGAGATATCAGAACAGTATTTTTTAAAAAAAGGGATCGAGTGCAGGGTTGAAACATTTCAAAATCCCGACTGGTTTTTGATGGGAAGCGGGGAGGAAGCATACGACATCTATATTCTGGACGTGGAGATGCCTGGAAAAACTGGTCTGGAGGTTGCCCGGGCGATTCGCAGGCGTTATCCTGATTCCGCTGTTTTATTTGTTACAAATTATATTGAATATGCCGTGGAGGGATATGAAGTAAACGCATACCGTTATATTCCCAAGCAGGTGCTACGGGAAAAACTGATACAGGCATACGATATGCTTTTGCCTGGTATCCTGAGCCGGGAGGAACAATATTACATTATTGCTAAACGCGGCAATATGGAAAAAATATGGTATGCTGATCTTTATTATTTGTACAAGGACGGAAAGTATGTAGTGCTGTGCCACCGAAGGGGAGAGAGCCGGGTTCGGAAGACTTTAATTGAGCTTCATAAAGAGCTGAATGACAGAGAATTTCTGATGGTGGATAAGAGCTATGTGGTCAATATTAAGCATGTTATGAAAATTGAGGGTCATGACATCTATATGCGAAACGGGATGAAAATACCGGTGGGTCGGCCGCGGCTGGGGGAGATACAAAAAGCTGTTATGGACTATTGGCTGAAAGGCAAAAAATAGATCGGCGCCAGTGAAACGGCGCGCAGTACAGAGAGAATTCTATAATATTGCGGCAGGGCCGTCACAAAAATGTGGCAGCCCTGTCGTTTTATGTGGTGCGTTTTAATTTTCCCGGAGAAAATCAGGATTTTGTGTAGTTCTTTGCCGAGGTATAGCCCATATAACGTTCTCCCACCAGTGCAAAATACCATTTGCTTACTTCGGCGGAAGTAGTAACTGTTTTTGCCACGCGGATTTTTTCTCCTTTCGCTACTTTAGAGTAGGCGGCAAGGTTAGGATTGTCCACTGAAGGGCCGGTACGCACGGCGACAGAGTTTTTTGCCGTGGCGGTGAATACACCCAAGGCGTTATAGGCGGCTGTCAGCTTCGTCTTCGTGGCGGCATTGTAAATGCCGTTTGCAGTCAGGCCGTTTTTACTCTGGAAGCTTTTCAGAGCCGTTTGGGTATCGCTTCCAAAATTTCCATCGGCGCCGGAGCTGCCGCAGGAATGTCCGGTCATCAAAAGCATCTGCTGCATGGTCTTTACTGCAGTGCCGCTGCTTCCCAAAGCAAGGTCTGTATTATAATTTTTTGCAGAAGTATAACCCATGTAGCGTCCACCCACCAAAGCGTAATACCATTTGTTGACTGTGGCTGAGGTCGTAACTGTTTTTGCCACCAGCACAGATTCGTTTTTTGCCACGTTGGGATAAGCGGCAAGGTTGGCATTATCTACAGAAGGGCCGGTACGCACGGCGACAGAGTTTTTTGCCGTGGCGGTGAATACACCCAAGGCGTTATAGACGGCTGTCAGCTTCGCCTTTGTGGATGAACCGTAAACTCCGTCGGCAGACAGGCCGTTTTTGCTCTGGAAGCTTTTCAGGGCCGCCAGCGTATTGTCTCCAAAGTTTCCGTCGGCACCCGAATCTCCGCAGGAGAAGCCCGTCATCATCAGCATCTGCTGCATGGTTTTTACTGCAGTGCCGCTGTCTCCATAAGAAAGAGAACCGTCACTGCTTGCTGAATATGCCGGGCGGCAGTAGCCGATAATGGTATTGTTTCTGCTCCGCGTCTTTAATGCAACAACGCCGTTGTCAGTATTTCCCTCGATTGTATGAATAACGCTGGCCTCCACGCTGGTGACAATACCGATATGGTCATAAATATCACCGCCATCCTGCCAGTTAAATAAAACGAGGTCGCCTACCTGCGGATTAGAGGTGAAAAAACGTCCGGCGTTCTGATAATAGTTGCAGACATATCCAACATATGCGGTGAGAGCCCCACCGCAAAACAGGTTAGATGCGCCAAGCTGTTTGAATACATACCACACAAAGGTTACGCACCAGGGTTCTGCGTTGTCGGAACCATAGTATGCTGTTCTGAAAGTCGTACCGTTCATGCCGAGATATGTTTTTGCCTTTGCAATAATTTGTGCTGCTGTTGCCATAATAAATTTCTCCTTTCACTGTTAAAAATGAATATTATAATGAATCACCGGCGATTCACTATAGAAAGAGCAAAAAGTGAGAAAAATGTAAACTGTATTGAAGGACAGAAAACGACATTTAACGGACAGTTTGAGAAAAAGTTAGGGAAACGTGATATTTTGTGGGCGTAACAATGAACGAAGGAGTGGTGAGCAGGAAGCGGTAAAGGAAAATACAAAAGAAAAATGAGAGAAAAACAGTATAAAAATGAGACGGAGAGGAGGCAGAAAATACCGTAAAATTAAATGAGAAATTTGCAAAAAGCCGTATAGAATTTAGACAGGATATGGTATGATATGGCGTAGAGCAGGGCCTGCGTTTGTATATGGCATGCTGCTGATATTCAGATGAAGTAAGGAAGGGGCAGAGCAATGATAAAATCAATATTGTATATACTGGTAAGTTTTTTTGGAACCGGCGTCAATTTCTGGGTGTTTTCAAAGGTGTTTCCCAGAAAAGAACAATCTGAACCGATTCGGCTGCTGCCACTAATATGTTATTATGTTTTTGTGATGTTCTTCGCGTCTATCAATATTGTCAGGTGGACAGGAATATCGTTTTTTACGATGGCACTTATTAGTGCAGGAGTTGCAGGAGTATATATTATTATTCGAAAATATGCGCAGAAATCTTATGCATTAGTTTTTGTAAATAGAGCTGTGGAGTATTTTCTCATGGCAGCTACAGCAGGGCTCTTTGCTGTAGACAATTGGTATGGATTTATTTCCACGGGCGCTGTGGTAATATTTAGTGTTGCAATACCATTGCTTTTAATGGAGTTTCGCCAGTGCAGCTATTGGCAGGGAGCTATTTTGGAAATGCTCTATTTATCTGTACTAACCTTACTGAAGGAAATATATTTTGTGTATGTTAGTGTGATTGATAAGATTCTTTGGGACGCCAATACTAAACTGCATACATATGGAGCAATTATATATTTACTGATTTTATACGCAGGAATTATTGTATTTGTGAAATGCTTTACGGGCAAAAAATTATTAAAAAAATTGCTGATCGAATACAAAAAAGAAACATTCCTTACAGCAATTGGGATTTTAATTTTATGTGAGCTGGTATTGATCTTTCAGGGTCAGGGTTATAATGTTAATAGTTTGGTTGGCACAATACTAGTGGTAATAGGATTACTAATTGGTTTGTTATATGCAATAGCATACTCTGTGTGGAAATCTTCAGAAACTCAGAAGAATTTTTTAAATATGCGCAATCAGATTATGGAGCAGCAGTACGTTGAGCTGCGAAAAGCCTATGAGCAAAACAGGTGCATTATACATGACGAAAAGCATATGATTAATTACTTGACAGAATGTTTAAGCAGCGGTGAGGTTCAGAAAGCCCAAGAATTTTTAGGCGTATGCAGTAAAAAACGAAATCATGACTCCGGAAAGTTCTGGACAGGCTTTCCAACGCTGGATTTTATGCTGAACATGAAGAAGCGGGAAATGGATGGACTGTCAATTACATTTAGCTTAGAGACAGATTTTGAACGTATGCCACTGAACGACGCGGATTTTGTAATGCTGCTGGGCAATCTTTTTGATAATGCGATAGAGGCGGCGCAGCAATGTGCATTACCGGAGCGCAGGATAAAACTAATCCTTCAAAACGCTAATGATATGTTTCTTCTGCATATGGAGAATACCTGCGTTAGGGAACCGGATAAAAAGAACGGGCGATTTTTAACGACAAAACGAGACGAAAAAAAACACGGCTGGGGGATAGAGAGTGTGAAACATATTGTTTCCAAACATAATGGTGAAATCTTTTTTGAATTTGCCGAAGATGTTTTTTGCGTAAAAATAGTGATAAAAATGGAACAATGATTTCCCCGGGGACACTTAGCAACAGATAGAGGACAGTTCGCAAAAGAGCGCTGCGCCTGTGCTATACTATAAAGACAAAATAATCGGCGTATGCTGAACATGTAAGCATATAAGGGGAAAAGGAAGGAAAAACTATGAACAAAAAAGTGATCAGAAATTTGAAATCCGGCCTGGGAATCGCCGCAATAGCAGCAGCGCTGTCGGCTCAGACGGTTTTGGCGGCGGTGCCGGAGAGTATCTGGGAATGTGCTCAATACTACGATAGTGGAAACATTGTCCTTCAGTTTGCCGAGGTGGAGACGCGGCTTCCTGAAAGCTGGGACGGGCAGTTTGAGTATGAGATTTTTGAGGGAGACGGCATGACAAGTGTCTGCTTTTATCAGACGGCATCCAGGGAGGCCGGAGAAAAAGAAGGTTATAAGATGGGAAGCCTGTTTAATCTCTGCTGTGCGGACAATTATGATTTCATGGACTATCTTCCAAATTATACTGTGATTGGCAGCGGTGAACACGGAGTGTACTATATTTCGCTTCCCACAGACGTACAGGGATATCAGGGTGATGCCACGGCTGCAGCCAGGTGGAGCGAAATGTTTGCCGACACTGACTGGGTGATCGAAAATACCGTAATCAATGTTCCCGGAGAGGGTATGGTGGATGAGGAGAATCTGGCGGAGGATATGGAGAGCGTGAGCGGAAACTATATCCTGGAGGACAGTTCTTCCAGAAAGCTTTCAGCAGCGGATGTAAACGGATTGAATGTAAATCAGCTCCAGATGGCAATCAATGAGATCTATGCCAGACACGGCAGGAAATTTGTAACTCAGAGTATACAGGAATATTTTGATTCAAAGTCCTGGTATAACGGAACCGTGGAGGCGGATGCTTTTGATCCGGCGGTATTGACGCCAATAGAGCAGGAAAATATTGCGTTTTTGATGGACAGCATGAATCAGGGAAGGTCCAGCGAAGGAAATGGAAGCAGCGCTGATGCGGTGGATTATACGCAGAAGATGTATGCTGTGGTGGATGTGAATCTGCGAAGCCAGGCTTCCACCGGCGCATCCATTCTCACAACCGTACCTTTGGGAGAGGAGGTACAGGCATCGGGAACAGAGCAGAACGGTTGGATGCCAGTTAGCTATCAGGGGTTGACGGGCTACATCAGCGCACAATATCTGTCCACTGCGCAGCCTGCATCTTCCGCAGGCACAGCGCAGAGCGGAAGCGTTCATGAAGAATTGTCGGCAGGCGGGATGTTTGCTTCGGACGGCGTGCAGACAAGTGATAGCAGCGGGATGGGATATGCCCACGGCACAGTGCTGACCCGGGATGGAAACAGCTTTACCATAGAGACGGCGGATGGCACACAGATAGCGCTGACGTTCATGCCGGAGAAACTTGATTATGCGGCGGAGGGCTACAGCGACGGCATACAGCCTGGCGTGACGGTGGATGTTGTATTTAACAGAACAAGCGGTGATGTGGAGCTTTTGACTATTTTGTAAAGTAAAGCCCAAAGCCTTTCGCTCACCAGCGGACAAATCAAAAATTCTTTTTGTGATTCTCATTGTAATATTGAATGTAGCAGTATATAATAAAAATGTGATTATAAATCACAAAAATCATAATAAAAGTGTGAGCGATGAACTTATGGAACGATTTATTTTGCAAAAGCTGCTGGACTGGAAAAATTCTCCCTACCGCAAGCCTCTGATCTTGAAAGGCGTGCGTCAGGTGGGCAAGACATGGATTTTGAAAGAATTTGGCAAGCGTTATTATGAAAATACTGCTTATTTTAACTTTGATGAAAATGAGGAATACAAACAGTTCTTCGAGACGACTAAGGATGTTGACCGCATCCTGCAAAATCTGATGCTGGCCAGCGGCCAGAAGATTGTGCCGGAAAAAACCCTTATTATTTTTGATGAGGTGCAGGACTGCCCGAAGGTTATCAATTCCATGAAGTATTTCTGCGAGAATGTTCCGCAGTATCACATTGCCTGTGCAGGCTCCCTTCTGGGCATTGCTCTGGCAAAGCCCTCGTCTTTCCCTGTCGGTAAAGTCAACTTTATGCAGATTGATCCTATGACTTTTTCAGAATTTTTAATTGCCAACGGCGATGAAAACCTTGCTGCATATCTGGAAAGTGTAGCTACCATTGAACCAATCCCGGATGCGTTCTTTAACCCTCTGTATGAGAAACTGAAGATGTATTATGTCACCGGCGGTATGCCGGAATCCGTTTTGATGTGGACACAGGCCCGTGACGTATCTGCCATGCAGGAAGCTTTGTACAGTATTATTGGGGCTTATGAGCGTGACTTTGCAAAGCATCCCAATACCAGTGAATTTCCAAAAATCTCTATGATTTGGAAGTCCATACCTTCACAGTTGGCAAGGGAAAACAAGAAGTTTATTTACAAGGCTGTCAAAGAAGGGGCAAGAGCCCGTGAATACGAAGATGCATTGCAGTGGCTGGTGGACGCCCGGCTTGTGCATAAAATTTATCGAAGCTCTGCTCCTGGTCTTCCGGTGACAGCTTACGATGACCTGTCAGCTTTTAAGATTTATCTGGTAGATGTTGGTCTGCTCCGCCGCTTGGCACAGTTAGCTCCTACAGCTTTTGGCGAGGGCAATCGTTTGTTCACTGAGTTTAAAGGAGCATTGACAGAGAATTTTGTACTTCAGACGTTAATTACTCAGTTTGAAGTAACTCCACGCTATTGGGCTCAGAGCAATCCGCCCTATGAAGTGGATTTCCTGATTCAGCGGGAAAATGATATTTTTCCTGTTGAAGTCAAATCTGAAGCCAACCTATCCAGCAAGAGTCTCAGGAAGTTCAAAGAACTGTTTTCGGATAAAGTGAAACTTCGTGTACGCTTTTCCCTTGACAATCTGAAGCTGGATGATGATGTGCTGAACATTCCTCTGTTTATGGCAGACCAGACAGATCGGTTGATTGGACTGGCGTTGGAACATAAAGCCGAATGAACAAAGGAGAATGAGTGCGACAGAATTAAACCAAATTGCAGGAAATATCTGGACAAGGGGCGATTTCTGTCTTATAATAGAACCCGTAAAATTAAATAACATTTGTTGGTTTGGAACCAGCCGTTGCAAGTTCCGCAAGGATTAATAGAGAAACCGGTGAAAGTCCGGTACGATCCCGTCACTGTAATAGGGAGTTTCAAAGCAGAATATGTCACTGGACCCTGGAGGAAAGAGGGCCTGGGAAGGCGCTTTGGAATGATGATCTTAAGTCAGGAGAACTGCTTGCGATTGTTTTTAGTATGATTCTTACGGTCGATAGGAAGCAGCTTATATTTTTATACAAATTTGCCCGTATCAGTCTCTGATGCGGCTTTTTTATTTTTGCGGGCAATAAGCCGGGCGGATGTGCCGCACATCCTTTGAACGGCTTCCGCAAAGATAACATGTGCTCAGACGAGCGAATCTGTGTGAGAAAGTTTACCGATTATATCAGCCGCAGGAACAGAAAAACTGTTTTGCGGCTTTTTTGCGTGAAAAATCAAGGGAATGTAGGAAGGAGAAAAAATGTCAAAGAAACAAATTGGAAAAAGGCTTCTGCAGA
>JAUNFZ010000013.1:51230-54567 GCA_030524785.1 Eubacteriales bacterium | reverse complement strand
ATCCTCATCAGTCGCATAACCATCAATTTTTGTCTAACTTTTTGGGGTCAGATCATATTGCGAGTAGTGGGCGGCTATTTTCTTCCCCTGCAGATCTCGTAGACGAGACTTGCAAGGGCAACCAACATGATACCTATCTGGATCAGATCCGAATATGTAACATACATTGGCATCGCCCTCCTTTCTTCCGTCTGGAGGGTTTGCACCTCCGAAGCATGGAGGGTAGGCCGCCTTTTATGTGTTCTGGCTTTCCGCAAAATTATATTATCACACTTTCATATTTCATGCAATCATATTGTTTGTATTTATGCTCATAAGTATAACAATCGTGATATATGGCTGGCTATATCGCTCAGAATGGTTCTATCACATCATCCTTCCTCCACTTTCTGGATCAGCTTAATATTATCCCATTCCGTGTCACTGAGCACGCTATGTTGAATCTTTTCAAATTCTTCCGGCGTATTCAGAACTACTATTCGGCAAAATATAACCTGCCACATTATCTGTATCGTAATTATTTTGCTGCGCAGGTTCCGTTTCGTTTATTTGCGTATCCGCATCCGTCTGACTTGCAGTTTCGTCCTTATGATTTTCCAGCCACGAGCTATCCAGCCATATGTCAGACGGCACCATATTCGCTCCACTATTGGAAATCTGTGTATAGTAAATAGATAAGATAACGCCTGTATTCAGCGCTCCTGAAAATAATAGCTTTCTTCTTTGGCAAAGATATGCTATATTATAGTTACGGTGTCAGGGGGCGAAATTCCTGCAGCAAATCAGCAGGATATCCTCTGCACAGCATTTGGAGGAAATGTTTATGCCAAAATCAAAAGCAAAATACAGCGGCAGGCTGAAATCTTACCTGGAATGGCCAATGATTACCGCCCTGCTGTTTATTATCATGAGTGTCATTATCTGCTATATCAACACAAAAGCCGGCGTTGTGGCATGCCTTTTCTGCGCCGGATATCTGGTGGTAATGGCTCTGGTAATCTTTCTCTACAAACCCAAGGTCATGACGGATCTTGTGGCCTTTGCGGCCCAGTACGGGCAGGTACAGAAGCAGATGCTGGATGAGTTTTCGATTCCTTACGGTATTCTGGACGTGGACGGCAAAATCATCTGGATGAATCAGCAGATGCGTATTCTTCTGGAAAAAAGCAATCGTTATCATAAAAATATCGCCAATCTGATTCCTCAGATCACCCCTGATAAGCTTCCCACAGAGCGGGAACCTGTCAGCATTGAGGTCTCACTGAACAGCCGTGATTACCGGGTGGAGCTGAAGCGCATACGCATCGACGAGTGGCATGCCTCCACCGATCTGATGTCTATACCGGAGGATCAGTGTTACCTCCACACCATGTACATTTTCGACAACACGGAGCTGAAAAAGGCGATTCGCGCCAACGAAGAACAGCGTCTTGTGGTGGGTCTGATCTACATCGACAATTACGACGAAGTGCTGGACAGCATCGACGACGTGCGCCGTTCCCTGCTTCTGGCTCTGGTAGACCGAAAAATTGACAAATTTATCGGCAGCCACAACGGCATTATGAAGAAGCTGGATAAAGATAAATACTATATTATCATCAAGCAGAAATATCTTGATCTTTTAGAGGCAAACCGTTTTTCTCTGCTGGAGGACGTCAAAACGGTCAATATCGGCAACGATATGAAAATTACCTTAAGCATCGGTATCGGTGCCAACGGCAAGAGCTATGTGGAAACATACGAATTTGCCCACGCCGCCATTGAACTTGCCCTGGGACGCGGGGGAGATCAGGCTGTGGTAAAAAATGCCGACGGCATTTCTTACTATGGCGGAAAATCTCAGCAGATGGAAAAAAGCACCCGCGTGAAAGCCCGGGTAAAAGCCCAGGCTCTGAGAGAATTTATCAGCACGAGAGACGACGTCGTTATCATGGGACATAAGGTAACGGATATCGATACCTTCGGCGCTGCCATCGGTATTTACCGCGCCGCCAGAGTGCTTGGAAAACGCGCTTATATCCTGATCGACGAAAACAGCGCCTCTATCCGGCCATACCTGAACATGTTCCGCGGAAACCGGGACTATGAGGAAGACATGTTTATCAATCACAAGGATGCCGATGAGCTTGTGGACGCGGATACTGTTCTTGTGGTGGTAGACACCAACCGCCCCAGCAACACAGAATATCCTCTGCTTCTGGAGAAGTCCAAAACGATTGCTGTTTTGGACCATCACCGTCAGGGAAGCGAGGTAATCAAAAACGCAACCCTTTCCTATATTGAGCCTTATGCTTCCTCCGCATGTGAAATGGTTGCAGAAATTCTGCAGTATTTCGACGACGGCGTAAAGCTTACCAGCATTGAGGCCGACTGCGTATATGCCGGCATTATTGTAGACACCAACAATTTCGTTGCAAAAACCGGCGTGCGTACATTTGAAGCCGCCGCCTATCTGCGCCGCTGCGGCGCTGACGTGACCCGGGTGCGCAAAATCATGCGCAACGATATGTCCTCCTACAAGGCCCGGGCGGAGGCCGTGCGCCACGCAGAGCTTTTTATGGAAAATTATGCGATCAGCGTTTTAAACCCTGGAGATCTGGACAGTCCCACAACGGTGGGAGCCCAGACCGCCAACGAACTTTTGAATATCATCGGTGTGCGGGCATCCTTCGTGCTCACCACCTACAATAATCAGATATACATCAGCGCCCGCTCTATTGACGAGGTAAACGTTCAGATCATCATGGAGCGTATGGGCGGAGGCGGACATATGAATATCGCCGGGGCGCAGCTAAAAGATGTAACCATGGAACAGGCAAAAGAGAAACTGAAAGAAACACTCCGGACTATGACAGAAGAAGGAGCCATATAACAAAGGAGATCATATTATGAAAGTTATCTTATTAGAAGACGTAAAATCCCTTGGCAAAAAGGGAGACACTGTAAACGTAAGCGACGGCTATGCAAGGAACATGCTGTTCCCCAAAAAGCTTGGCGTAGAAGCTACGGCAAAAAATCTGAACGACCTCAAGCTGCAGAAGGCAAACCAGGCAAAGGTAGCCCAGGAACAGCTTGACGCTGCAAAAGCCTTTGCAGAAGTCCTGGCTTCAAAAGAAGTTATTCTTTCCATCAAAGTGGGTGAAGGCGGCAGAACTTTCGGTTCCGTTTCCTCCAAGGAAATTGCGGAAGCTGCCAAAGCGCAGCATAATCTTGACATTGACAAAAAGAAAATTCAGTTGGATTCCCCCATCAAATCGGTGGGAACTGTAAATGTTCCGGTTAAACTGCATCCGAAAGTAACGGCTTCACTGAAAGTAACCGTCAAAGAAGCATAGAG
>JAUNFZ010000013.1:0-51220 GCA_030524785.1 Eubacteriales bacterium | reverse complement strand
GTACGTCATGGAAGAAGCACTTATCAAGCGGGTAATGCCAAACAGCCCTCAGGCGGAGCAATCTGTAATTGGCTCCATGCTTATGGATTCTGAAGCCATTCTAACGGCCTCAGAAATTATTGTAAGCGATGATTTTTATCAAAAACAGTACGGCATACTGTTTGAAACTATCACAGAACTTTACAACGAAGGCAAAGCCGTAGATCTTATCACGCTGCAGGATCGTCTGAGACAGAAAAATGTCCCGCCGGAAATCTCCGATCTGGAATTTGCCAGGGACATTTTAAACTCTGATTATATTTCCTCCAACGTGCGTCAGTATGCTGAGATTGTCCGCGACAAATCCCTGCTGCGCAGGCTGATCCGCGCAAATGAGGACATTGCCAACGCCTGTTATCTTGGAAAAGAGAATACGGAAGAAATTTTAGCAGATACAGAAAAACGCATTTTCGATATTGTACAGCAGAATACCTCCGGAGATTTTGTACCGATCAAAGAAATTGTCCTTAATGCTCTGGATAAGATTGAGCTCGCCTCAAAAACAAAGGGCAACGTAACCGGTATTCCCACCGGCTTTATTGATCTGGACTACAAAACGGCCGGATTTCAGCCCTCCGACCTGATTCTGGTGGCTGCCCGTCCTTCTATGGGAAAAACGGCCCTCGTACTGAATATCGCCCAGCATATGGCGTTCCGTGAAAACGTAACCGTAGCCATCTTCAGTCTTGAAATGTCAAAAGAGCAGTTGGTAAACCGGCTGTTTTCTCTGGAATCCCGGGTGGATTCTCAGGCCATCCGTACCGGAAACCTCTCAGACGACGACTGGGCAAAACTGATTGAGGGTGCCACCGTAATCGGCCAGTCAAATCTGATCATCGACGACACCCCCGGCATCTCCATCATGGAGCTTCGCAGCAAATGCCGGAAATACAAAATGGAGCATAATCTGGGCATCATCATTATTGATTATCTTCAGCTGATGACCGGAAGCCGGCGCTCTGAATCCAGGCAACAGGAAATTTCTGATATATCCCGTTCCCTGAAAGCGATCGCCCGTGAACTGAACGTTCCTGTAGTAGCCCTCTCCCAGCTCTCCCGCGCCGTGGAACAGCGTCCCGACCATCGTCCGATGCTCTCCGATCTGCGTGAATCCGGCGCTATCGAGCAGGACGCCGACGTGGTAATGTTCATCTACCGCGACGACTACTACAACAAAGATACAGCAAAACCAAACGTGGCAGAAATCATTCTGGCCAAACAGCGAAACGGCGCCATTGGTACCATCGAACTGGCCTGGCTCCCGCAATACACCAAATTCGCAAACATGCGTAAGTAGAGGCGTGCAAAATATGAAAAATAAATGGATGCAGCGTGCTTGCACGTAAGCATCCATTTATTTTTCATATTTTATAGGGCGAAGCCCGTTCAGCGAGATGCAGCGCAGCGTAATCGAGCGGGGCACGCCGTTTCTTCAGCGCAAAATTTTATTCGGCGAAGCCCGTCAGCGAGATGTAGCGTAATCGAACGGGGCACGCCGTTTCTCCAATTCCTCAAGAAAGCGCTGCTTTTCCTGCACCGCACATATAATTTCCTGTCTTCTTCCCTTGATAACAATTCGATCCAGCGACGCTGCACTCGAAGCAATCGGATTATGCGTCTGATACACCTCGATAATATCACTTATCTTTATGGTATCTTTCCCAATCCCAAAAACAACCGTCACGCTGTCTGATTCAAGCAAGACATAATTTCGCAAAAGTATTGGAAGAAAGACCAGCTCAAACGTCACTATTCCAATGACCAGCGCCGGAAGATTATCTCTGGAAAATATCAGTTCCCGCAAAAACAGCACGTTTCCAATCACAAAAATCCCCCAGAACCATGCCGCTACCTTTCCTTTAAATTTCATACGCTTTTCTCCCGGTTTCCTGTCATTTGGCAGCAAAATCTTCTGGGCACTATATCAGCCCAGCCTCCAGGCAATAGTGATAGATTCCATCCTGGGCTACATGGCCGCACACGTCATCTGCCACTGCTTTGAGCTGTTGCGAAGCATTTCCCATTGCTATTCCAGTGCCAACGGTTTGCAGCATTTCAATATCATTGTTTCCATCCCCAAAGGCAATCGCCTCCGACGGATCAAGGTGGTATTGCTCCAGCACCTTTTGAACCGCAATTCCTTTTCCGCCGTTTGCCGGAATAATATCGACCGCCCGATCCCACCACGCCGCAATTTTTGCATGGTGAATGTCTTTCATCATCAAAGAATACTCCAATTTGTAGCATCCCAACATGATCTGATAGATTTCTTCCTGCAGCAGCGCTTCAAAATCGTCTGCCACCTCTATTTCACATCCTCCGATCATGAAATAATCCACTAAATCCTTATCCGTTCCATTTGCAGCTAAACGATTCCGGGTTGCAATGCAAACGGGTCGGTTGATGTCGGCTGCATTTTTTATCAGTTTCCGGATGTCTCTATGCGGGATAGGATTGCTGAACAGCACCTGATCTCTGTCAAAGCAATAGGAGCCGTTAAATGTTAAAAAAGCGTCAAATTCAATTTCAGGAAAATGCGGCAGTGTTAAAGGCGATCTTCCTGTAGCAAGGCAAAGAATTACTCCCTGCGAGCGCAGGCGTGTGAGAGCTTCCACCGTTTTGTGGGAAAGCTGCTTTGCGTGAAAGTCAACCAGGGTTCCGTCAATATCAAAAAAAGCAATCCGTATTCTATCCATAATTCACCTTAAAAACTATTTTCTGCTGAGTCAAATATTGCCTTGTAATGTTGGTTCTTTTTCTATCATTATAATTGTATCATACAACAGACGAAAATGCACCCCAAATCAAATTTAAATCTGCCTGTTTTTCTTGCAAAGCAAAAAATTTTGTGTTACAGTTATTTTAATGTCTGAGGCGGGCAACGTCCGGAAAATCTTCTTGATTTGCTGTCTGCAGGCATAAACAACGATCTGAATGTGAGGTGAAAACATGGACGGCAGTAGTAGTGATAGGCGAAATACAGACATGGGGTTCGTATACTGTTATGCTTTTTTGCGGCTGCGCGCCGTTTCTGTTTTTTAAATACGTGTAGGAACGCCATTGTCCAGGAAAGCCGCACTGCATCAATGCAGGGCGCGCAGAGCCATCCCTCTGAAGCGGCAGTGGTATTTTTATGCCCATTTTTATTGAAAGAGGCTCCTCTGCGCCGCCTTTATGTGCGCGGATTTTACCGGTCCGCAGTTTAAAATGTAAAGGAGGCTTAAGACAATGAATGGAAACAGCACCATCTCAACTGAAAACTTTGCAGCGGTACAGCGCCCGGATTACAGGGCAGAAATTCTGAAAATTCTTCGCAGCAATCTGACTCCCGGACTGATGCGGGAGCAGCTTCTGGCTTACCACGAAAATGATATTGCATCGGCTCTGGAGCTTTTGAGCCATGAGGAACGCCAGCGTTTTTACCGTATTCCCGATACCGGAACACTGGCGGATATTCTGGAGTACTCCGAGCATTTATTCGAATACGTCAGCGAACTCAGTATTCGCAGGCGGCTGGAAGTCCTCTCCTGCTTCGAAATAAAAACGGCTGTGGAATATTTGCGCCAGTTGAACAAAGACGACCGCGACGCTCTCATTGAGCTGATGGACGACAGCACGCGCCGTGAAATCATACTGTTCAGTTCCTTTGACGGCGACGAAATCGGTAGCCGGATGACCACCAACTATATCTCTGTGCGCGCAGGGACAGCCGTGCGCCAGGCAATGCACGAGTTGGTGGAACAGGCGGCGGACAACGACAATATTTCCACCATCTACGTGGTGGATGAAAACAGTGTGCTGGTTGGAGCTATCGACCTGAAAGATCTGATCATTGCCCGGGAAACTACAAAACTTGAGAGCATTACCATGACTTCTTACCCCTATGTATATGCCAGCGAGCAGATCGAAAGCTGCATTGAGCGCATCAAGGATTACTCTGAAGATTCGATTCCTGTGCTGGACTCCGAGAACAGGCTGACGGGTGTTTTAATCTCGCCCGACATCACACAGCTTGTGGATGATGAGCTGGGCGACGACTACGCAAAGCTTGCCGGCCTCTCCGCAGAGGAAGACCTCCAGGAGCCGCTGAAAAAAAGCATTTCCAAGCGGCTGCCCTGGCTTGTCATTCTTCTCGGCCTGGGGCTGATCGTATCCAGTGTTGTGGGAATCTTTGAGGGCGTGGCGGCTCATCTGACCGTCCTTGTCAGTTTTCAGTCCCTGATCCTTGACATGGCCGGCAATGTGGGAACCCAATCCCTTGCCGTAACGATTCGGGTGCTGATGGACGAACAGATCAGCGGCAGACAAAAACTTGGCCTGATCGGAAAAGAAGCCCGAATCGGCCTCGTAAACGGCACAATTCTGGGCTCCTTTTCGTTTTTTATGATCGGTCTGTACCTTACGCTGCTGAAGGGCACGAGTGTTTCTCTGGCTTTTTCCGTGTCTCTCTGTATCGGAATCGCTCTGGTTGTATCCATTCTGCTCTCCAGCATCTGCGGAACGACTGTGCCAATGGTTTTCAAAAAGCTGAAAGTTGACCCGGCAGTGGCCTCCGGTCCGCTGATCACCACCATGAACGATCTGGTGGCCGTCGTTACTTATTACGGGCTCGCCTGGGGGCTTTTGATTAATGTACTGCATCTTTGAATCCGAGAGCGTCGCAAAGTAACTGATTCGTCAGTTGTAAAGCGATGCTCTTTATAGAAGCGGCCCATATTCCGAAAAATCATTAAATTAACCAAGCCGGCACATACCAGTTCTTTTCATTTACGGGCAGCAAGTCGTTTGCCATGCAGATTACGCTTCCCGTTCCGATTTCTACCTTTAAGGACTCCAATCCACCAACGGCATCTGCCTGAGTCACAGGCTGCAAAACATCAAAATTCTTGATTGCGGTCTTTCCTGGAGACGCCGCTTTCTTGACCTCGATAGGAGAAAGCACGCCATTCTGGTAAAGCAGCAAATCAATTTCTTTTTTGTCCCTGTCTCTGTAATAAAAAATAGGAGGCTCTTTTCCCGCGTTCAAATAGCTCTTATAGATTTCTGCAAATACATAGCTTTCAAAGAAGGCGCCGGACATAGCCCCTTTTTCCAGTGCTTCAGGATTGCCCCATTTTAAGAGATAAGCGGCTAAGCCGGTATCCAAAAAATGAAGCAGCGGCATTTTGACAACACGTTTCAGCGCATTGTTATGATATGGCTGTACCAAAGCAATGATATGGGAAGACACCAAAATGGAAAGCCATTTCTTTGCCGTTGGCGACGAAACTCCGGCCATGTTTGCCAGTTCCTCATAGATTACAGGCTTTGAAGTATGAGCAGCAACAATCGTCATAAAATTGTAAAACTGCATTTCATCAGCCACCTGTGCGAGATCGCGAATGTCCCGCTGCAGATACGTATCTACATAAGAGCGGTAATATGTTTCCCAATCGACATTTCCATCCGCGTACAGCTCTGGCATAGAGCCTTTAAAAATCCTTTTGTAGATTTCATTTAAGCCGCGGGGAGTTCTCACAGATAAACGATTCATTAAATGCGCCGAGTTCGTTTGGAACGGTTCACTTGGTTCCTGGTAAATCTCCGCGTCGGACAATCCCAATAAATTCATAATACCGACTCGCCCAGCCAGACTTTCACTTACATTATTCATAAGACGGAAAACCTGCGATCCTGTGATCCAGAAGTCGCCCTTTTTCCGGGAACGATCCACGCTTATTTTAATATAAGGCAGCAGCTCTGTTGCGTATTGAATCTCGTCAATCAGCACCGGAGGGGAATATCTCTGCAAAAACAGCGCAGGATCACGCTTTGCCAAATACCTCGCATCGGGATCATCCAAAGTTACATACTTTCGCGCCACTCCCTTGCTTCTCTGCGCTTCTGCGAGTTTTTGCAGAAGGGTCGTTTTTCCCACCTGCCTGGGGCCAGTCACTAACAGCACAGGGAACATTTCAGAAAGGCGTGCTATCGTATCTTCCGCAGCCCGTTTAATATATGCCATATTTCTCTCTCCTTTCCAATTTTAGTATAGGCAATTCAAGTAAAAATATTCGGCAAATCTAAATTATGTTTTTATAATAAACGGACTTTTTCTGTTTGTCAATATGAATCCGACGCTGCACCCGGCACTATCGGGTTTTTATGCAGACACGGCTGGCTGCTGCGCCAAACTGCGGCTCATGTCATATTATACCGCCAACCCAGCGCGGCATATTTTGCCGCGCCGTAAGTATGGTACGGAAGAAGCTCTATCTGCTCTACACGCCCATAATCTTTTAAAAATTTCTCCCGCGCCTGCGTCTCCTGTTCCGTATCATTAACACCCGGAATCAGGGGTACGCGCACCCAGATGCGCGCACCTGTACGGTATAAATTCCTGAAATTTTCCAGAATCAGCTCATTGCCGCATCCTGTCATTTCCTGATGCAGCTTCTCATCTATGATCTTAATATCATATAAAAAAAGCCCTGTATCTTCCAGAATCATCTCAAATTGCGTCCATGGAACATTTCCGGCTGTGTCCACCGCCAGATGAAATCCGCTCCATTCCTCCTTTGCCCGGCGGGCAAACTCCCTGATCCACCGGGCGTACAGAAGCGGTTCCCCGCCGGAAACTGTAACGCCTCCGCCGGAGCGTTCAAAATATGAAACATCTGCTTTCACTTTTTCCCATACCTTATCCGGCTCATAAAAGCCTCCCACGACTTCCATTGCCCCGGTCGGACAAACGCCCGCGCACCTGCCGCAGTTTACACAGTTTGATGGATTCCACAGGATTTTCCCTCCGTCGAATGTCAGTGTGTTTTGCCCGCAGACCTCTATACAGCTTTTGCAGCCGATACATCTCGCCCGGCGATACCATATCTGCCTGCCCGTCATGATATTTTCAGGATTATGGCACCACCGGCACCTTAATGTGCATCCCTTAAAGAAAACTGTAGTACGGATACCCGGTCCGTCGTCCAGAGAAAATTTCTGTATATTGCTGATCAGCGCCTTTTTAGAATCTTCCATACTCTGTCCTTTTAATAATCTCATCTTGCAGCACCGGATCCAACAATACAAAATAAGCGCTGAAGCCCGATACGCGAACCACCAGATTACGGTATTGTTCCGGATGTTCCTTCGCGTCAAGCAGAGTCTGCCGGTCTACTACATTAAATTGAACTTCCATACCGCCCTTTTCAAAATATACGCCAATCAGCTCCTTTAGCATAGCCGTATGTTTTTCCTTTTCCAGGAATGTCGGAGTAAATTTCAGGTCAAGCACCAAACCGTTTGCCGCACACCGATGGGAAAACTCTGTCACAGAATTTATAACCGCCGTAGGCCCCTCCACATCCATTCCCTGACATGGAGACACCGCATTTGCCAGAGAAACGCCCTTTCGCCGTCCCGAGGGAAGTGCGCCGGTAAATTTACCCAGATGTCCCTGATCTTCCACAGTATATAGCCCAAGCTGATACGAAAAGCCCTTTTCATTTTTCTGCCCCCGCACCATTCTCTCAAAGGCTTTCACCAGCTTTTTCATATAAACGTCCGCTTCCAAAAGATTGTTCCCATATTTGGGGTACTGTATTTCGAAACGCTTCTGCCAGATCTCATATCCCTGGAAATCTGCTGAAAGCATAGCTGAAAGTTCAGATAATTTCAAAAGTTTTTCCTCAAACACTGCCTTTCGGATTACCGTCAGCGAATCTACCGTATCGGCCATGCCACAGCAATTAATGGTAGAGTACCGG
This sequence comes from Eubacteriales bacterium, assembly GCA_030524785.1. Lineage (GTDB taxonomy): Bacteria > Bacillota > Clostridia > Lachnospirales > Lachnospiraceae > Marvinbryantia. Next base: position 43,436 of record JAUNFZ010000013.1, on the reverse strand, counting down.
TACACAGGTCCCTCCGCCGCAACATCTGCGGCATTTTCAATGCATCCCTCCACCGTGGCCGAAAGAAATGGGCACGGCCAGTTTTTTGCATAATTTCTGTCCAGAAGGTTGGTAGCCTTTATACAGCGCTGAACCGCAAATTCCAACTCCTCCAAATACCATTTGAAAAATTCCTCAAAATCTTTAACATCATCAAGTTCTTCTTTCCTGGCCATAGCGAACCGGCATCCAGTGACTGTACATTTCCCCTGATGCAGCATCAGTTCCAGCACCTTTGCCCAATTTATCCTGAGCTCCTCGGTGTTTGAAAACTCCTTTCCGCCGATACTCGGCTCCACACACCCCACAAGACCATAATTCATCGCATCCTGCATTTTTACACCGAGGCTGTGTTTTGCAGAAATAATCACGTCATCATTAAAAAATGCCGGAAAGCCGCCTCCCTTTTTTACCAGCAGTAACGCTTCCTCCCACACTGCGGCGGGCATATCCGGGCGGCAGCGCAGGGACAACAGCGGCTGGTCTTTCCCTATTTTGCGGCTTGCCTGCAGGCAAAGGATTGTAATATCATTGTAAGCAGGTTTGCCCTTTTCGTCGCAGCCTCCTATCGTTACATTCTGAAATCCGTACACCAAACCCGCAATTTTCAGCCAAAGTGCATCTATGTACTCTGCCGCTTCCTCCTTCGTCAGCTTTCCTTTTTCCAGATCCTGCACATAGTAAGGGTATAAAAGCTGGTCTATACGTCCCAGAGACATAGAACCGGAGTGCGTCTCCAGCGTCAGCATCTCGTGAAGAAGCACTATCATCTGCACTGCCTCAAAAAAACTCTCCGCCGGATACCGGCTGATATGTAAGCAGGCGTCGCCGATTGCCCTGAGCGTCCTCTGCATCTGACTGTCTTCTGTTTCCTCGGACCTGCGGTAAGCTGCAAAAGCATAACGAAGTATATAATTTTCCGCTCCATGCAGCACTCTGAGCAGAGCACCCAGGTAATCTTTTTTCTCTCCCTGTCTGCCAGCCATCTCTTTCTCAATCCGCCGCTCCATAGCCAGAAGTCCTTCCCTGATTACCCGATTGTATCCGGCAATCACATGTCCGCTGGCCCAGCGTTTTCCAAGACCACATTCTGTTGACTGATAGAAATAATCAAGAAGCTCCCTTATGGAGCGGGTATCCTCATTGGGATGATCCGCAAAAAACTGTTCTTCCTCCCTCTTAACATCAAAACGATTTGCCGGACGTCCCGCCGGGTCAAAGTCATGCTCCATAATCACTGGAATCGACGCTGAAAAATCCACATGCTGAATATGACCTGCCAGAAGATCATACTCCTCCACAGTGACCCGTTTATTCCCGAGAAACGCCGAAAATGCCAGGGCATGCTGCATAGCTGCACTCTCATCGGCATAGCTTTCTTTTATCCGCTCGTATACACTATTCCGTTCGCTGATCATGTCCCGATCATAGCGGTCATAAAAATGCTCATACAGCTTTGAAATTCTCGGGCTCATTTCTATATGGTTCATAAGCTTTCCCTCCGCGCTATTCCCGCAGCCAGCGGCAGACCAGGTCATAAGCTTCATAGGATTCCGGGAATGCAAAAAATAGGAAATCGTGAGGGACCCCTGTAAAGATTTTATACTTCACCTCCGTCCCGGCGTCTTGAAGGCGCTTTGCATATTCCAGTCCCTGGTCAATCAGGATATCACATTCGGCCTGTACAAAATACGCCTTCGGCATCCCTTTCAGATTTTCGGCAAACAGCGGAGAAACATAGGGATTCATCAAATCCTCATCATTTTTTACATAAGCCCTCCCATAGGAAACCATATGCTTAAAATCCAGATTATAACCTATTCCGTATAGTTTTTCTGATTCTCTGCCGGTCTTCAGGCACTGATCCACCGCAGGATAAATAAGGATTTGTTTTTTGGGTACTTCAATCCCCTGATCTCTGCACATCAGGCACATAACAGCCGAAAGATTTCCCCCGGCGCTGTCGCCCGCTACTGCATCACGGGAAGCGTCTGCATCCCAATTCCCGGCATTTTTCCGAGCCCAGATAAGCCCGTCAAAGCACTGCTTTGCAGCCACCGGAAATTTTGCCTCCGGCGACAGATCGTATTCCACGCTTACTAAAACGCAGCCTGAGTTCTTTGCCAGATAACGATGGATGTAATCAAAACACTCTATATTGCGGATTGCAAATCCACCGCCGTGATAATACATAAGAAGCGGGTGAGGACCCTTTGTGCCAGGAATATACACCCTGGCCGCCACCTCTTTTTCACCGCTGGAAAAATGGGTGTCAATAATCTTCAATCCCTCTATCGTATCCTTTCGTATTTCTTTTTGAAGGTTTAAAGAAACCGCTGTTAATTCATCCAGAAAGGGTCTATCTTTTTCCGTCATAACTGCCGGAACGTCCACATAACCAAAGGACAATCCCTCCCTCAGTCCGCCCCGCGGCGGCTGTGTAATCATCTTATATTTGCCTGACTGCATCCCGTTTCCTCCTTTTCGTCCCGCCTCCGCTCATTTGCTGCGGCGGCAGATTACAGTAACGCCCCATGCTTCCGGCACGGCGGCAGATCGGCACAAGCCCTTTTAAAAATGCTTTGCATTTCGCCTGCACTTCAAATTCCTGAGCTTGCCCTCATAATCTTTTCTTGGGTAAGTTCCTCCCGCATAAATTCAGCCTGCAGCTTTCCCTCGCACATCACCAGCACCCGGTCACACATTCCGATGATCTCTGGCATTTCCGAAGATACCATAATAATGCTGATTCCCTGTTGCACCAGGCTGTCCATCAGGCGGTAAATCTCCGCCTTTGCACCGATATCAATACCCCGGGTAGGCTCATCCACGATCAGCACCCGCGGGTTGGTTGCTATCCACTTTGCAATGATAGCTTTCTGCTGGTTGCCCCCGCTGAAATTACGGGCAAGCTTTTGGGGCTGTGCCGGACGGATATCCAGCTGGCTGAAATATTTACTGATAAAATCCTTTTTTTTCTTTTTTCGGAAAACGCCGTTGTCGCTCACCTTCTTCTCATTGGCAAGAATCATGTTGTCCCCAATGCTGCTGTCTAAGAGCAATCCTTCCTCCTTGCGGTTTTCCGGAATGAAAGCGATTCCCCGGTCAATGGCGTCCATTGGTGACTTCATCAGGATTTCCTCCCCATCCAGCCATATGCTTCCAGCGTCGGGCAGAATCTTTCCAAAAATTGTCTTTACCACCTCTGTCCGTCCCGCCCCTACAAGTCCCGTAATCCCAAGAATTTCCCTTTCATGTAGCACAAAGGAAATATCACGATAAAGACCCATACGGGTCAATCCCTGCACTCTCAAAATCTCTTTTTTACCACAACGATAGGTTTTATCCGGATAGTACTGATTCAGGCTCCTGCCTACCATCAGGCGTACCAGTTCTTCCTTCTTTACATCCTTCTGGCGATTATCAAGAGCCTCAATATATTTTCCGTCCCTCAGCACTGTGATCTCGTCTGACAGCTCCAGGACTTCTTCCAGCCGGTGGGAAATATAAACGATTCCCACACCCTGTCCTTTCAGTTTTTTCACCATATCGAACAGCTTCCGGCTTTCCTTGTCCGTCAGCACCGCCGTGGGCTCGTCCAGCACCAAAATTTTTGAATGATTAAACAACGCCTTCGCAATTTCCACCATCTGCTGCTGGGCAACGCTCAGGGAGGATACACTCATCCCGCAATCTGCGATATCAAAGCCAAGCTCCTTCATAAATTCATTGGCTGTCTTTATCATCTGCCTGCGGTCTAAAACGCCCCGGCCCGCGCATAGTTCCTTACCAAGATATATATTTTCAGCAATACTCAGTGTGGAAACCAGATTAAACTCCTGATAAATAATACCAATTCCAGCCCGCAACGCATCCTTCGCACTGGAAAACTGCTGTTTTTCTCCTTCTATGAAGATCTCTCCTTCATCCTGAAAATAAACGCCTCCGAGTACTTTTATCAAGGTACTTTTTCCCGCTCCATTTTCTCCGATCAGAGAGTGAATCGTTCCTGCCTCCAGTGTAAAACTGACGTCAGAGAGCACATAATTTCCGGAAAACTTTTTAGAAATATGGCTCATTTTCAACAATGCCTGCTTTTCCATTCCGGTTCCTCCCTTCGTCAATCCTTTCTCATCCGGCTGAAGCCGTCCAGGGCGCATACCAGAATAATCACCGCGCCGATGGCAACCGTCTGCCAGTACATATTTACCTTCAAAAGCACCAGGCCGTTTCGAATCAAAATCATCAGCAGCGCTCCAAGTACTGTGCCCATCACTGTACCTGAGCCTCCCGCCAGGCTTGTCCCGCCCACGATCACCGCTGCAATTGAGTCCATGTCATAGGTTCCCGCCGCATTTGGATTTCCTCCGTTTAACCTCCCGGTCACAATAATGCCTGCAATGCCACACAAAAGACCGGCCAGCACATAGATCATAACGCGCACCCTGGAAGCATGAATACCAGACAGAATAGCCGCTTCTTCGTTGCCCCCCACCGCCTTCACATGGTTTCCAAAAACCGTTTTATTCAGAATAAACGCCATAATACCCGCAACAACAGGGATAAAAAGCACCATAACGGGCAACTTTCCTATTGTCCCCTGCCCCAGCCAGATGACAAAGGGCTCTGTCAGAGATACTATATACCCCTTAGACATTACGAGAATTATCCCTTTTACGATATTCGACATACCCAGAGTAATAATAAAGGGAGGCAGCCTCAGCGTTGTGATCAGAAGCCCGTTTGCCAGGCCCACCAGGACGCTGGAAAGAATCCCCAGTAAAATCGCTGCGGGAGTCGGCAATCCAAAGGTCAGCATATATGCCAGAATCATACTGGACAGGGTCATTGAATATCCCACAGACAGATCAATTCCTCCTGACGTAATAATAAATGTCTGGCCCGCCCCAATAATCGTCACCAGCGTAGTTTGTTTCAGTACATTAAAAATATTGTCAACGGTCAGAAATCCGTCCGCAGCTACGGAAAGGATCACGCCCATCAAAAGGAGGATGATCAGCAGACCGCTTTCTCTGTGATTGCTCAGTAAATCAGAAAATATATTCTTTTTCTTTGTCTCCATTTGTCTGCTCCTTTTAGAGTTTTGAAAACGGCAGGCGCCATAGCGCCTGCCGCCCTGTTTGTCGTCCGTTTCCCACGCCGGATTTTCGCAGCGCAGTTCCTAATAGTTTTCGTTCACATTATCTGCATTTACAATCACATAGCCTGTATCCGTATTTTCCGGGATCTCTTTGCCCTGGCTGAGATCATAAAGCTTCTCGGCAATGTTTACGCCCCAGTTATACTGACCTTGGGTGATCGTTGCATAAATCTGTCCGTCCTTTACACCGTTGATAACCGGTTCCAGATCGTCAAAGGTAATCAACGTCTTGTCTTCCTTTGTCCATCCATGGGATTTGAACGCTGTCACCCCGTTTTCTCCTGCCGCGTCGATGATAATCAGCGCATCAAAATCGGGAACTGCGGTAATCATATTCTCAATATCGGAAAGAGCCTTGGAAACGTCGCCACCGCTGGCTGTGGTCTGAACGATCTCGATATCCGGATATTTTTCCTCCAGAACATTTTCCACTCCCTCAATACGCTGGATCAGACCTGCCTGGGAAACAACTCCTGTCTCGCAGATTACTTTTCCCTTTCCTCCCAGGGCTTCTCCCAGCACTTCGCCCATGGCCTGGCCGGCTTTATAATTGTCGGTTCCGATATAGCCCGCCCGTTTTGAATCCGGAGCGTCTGTATCGAAGCTCACTACCGGAATCCCTGCGTCTACCGCCTTATCAATATACGGAGTCAATGCATCTGAATCACAGGCGCCGATAGCAATTCCGTCCACTTTCTTTGTAATCAGATCCTCCATAATCTGAATCTGCTGGGAAACGTCGCCATTCATCGCGCCCTCACAGATCACTTCCGCATCGATGCCCATTTCCTCAAGTCTGTCCTTCGCGCCTTCGCCTACCGGGTCAAAAAAAGGATGAATATTGGGGATGACAACTGCAAAGGTCAGCTTTTCATCTGACGCCGCCGCATCCTCTGCTCCTGCAAAGGCTGCCAGGCCTAATACCATACTGCATCCCAATAATACGCTGGTTAACAATTTTTTCATTTTCAACAACCTCCCTTTTATTTTTGATAAACTTATTTTAAAATTTTTTTCTGCTGCCCGCCATGGAAATAACTTGGAAATATCTTGAATTTCCCTCTGGTATTCTCGAAAAATGCAAAAAAACATGGAAATTTCCATGTTTTTTCTTGAAATTTCCATGCCTGTTTATCTATTTCTGTATTCTCTCGGCGTCATACCGCATGTTTTTTTAAACACAACGCTAAAGTAGTTTGGATCAGAAAATCCCACCCTATCTGCAATCTGAGCGCTTGTCAGATCCGTTGTCCGCAGGAGTTCCTTCGCCCGCTGCATCCTCACATTCGTCAGATACTTTATAAAATTGACTCCTGTCTTCTGTTTAAACACAAACCCAAAATAATTGGAGCTCAATCCCACCTGAGCTGCCATGCTGTTCAGCGTAAGGTCAAAGTCCTCCAGATGCGTTCGAATATACTCCTTTGCCGTCGCTACCGCCTGGCTCCCCGAGTTTACCATCTCCAGCCGATAAGCTATTACGGTTTTTAAAAGTCTTCCTGTAGCTTCCTCCATGGCCGCTCTTTTACGAAACCTCCGGATAAAATCATCCACGTTTTGAAATTCCTTTAAAACCGTTTCCGAATCTCCCCCCAGCTCCCGCACAACCTGAGTGCATGTAGTAAGAATCTGCATAGCCTGCCAGGACGCATACACCAAAGACTCCTGACCGCTCTGCCCCTGCTTCAGATACCATTTCGCAAAGGTCTCCGCCTCCTCCAAAGTTCCCTGCTTCAGAAAATTTATCAGTTCTGTCTCACAACGCCGTCCTTCCTCCAGATTTTTTACATTTAATTCGGTCAAAACCTCCGGCATACCGCTTTCCCGGTTTTCCTCCTCATAGCGTTTTAACTTATATACCATACTTTCTACGGCAAATGCCTCCCGATTTTCTTCATCCAGTCTCTCTTTAAGACCCAGCAGAATACTGATCAGCTTCACGGGCGTGACAGGTTTCAGCAGATATTCACACACGCCGAAGCGAATGGCGTCCTGAGCATATTGAAATTCCATATATCCGCTCAATATGATGATCCTGATTTTGGGATACAGGTTACGCAGCATACGGCTTAATTCAATACCGTCCATAAACGGCATACGGATATCCGTAATCACAATCTCGGGGCGCACATGGTTCACCACTTCCAAAGCCTGTTCTCCGTTAGCCGCCTCGCCTGCAAAAACAAAGCCGTACGTTTCCCATTCAATACTTTTGCGTATACTCTCCCGTACTGTACTTTCATCTTCCACTAACACAACCTTATACATGTTCCTGCCCCTCTACCTGACACTTCAGGCGAATCGTCACCCGGGTGCCCCTGTCCTTTTCGCTTTGTATGTCTACTCCGCATTCCTTTCCATAATACAGCAGAATACGCCGATTTACATTATAAATTCCAAAACCATTCTCATGATCTGACCAAGGCAGGGTATTTTCTCTGATTTTTTGGCGAAGTTCTTCAAGAACTTCCGTTTCCATACCGCAGCCCGTATCCTCTACGGTAAATAACAGTAAATCGCCCTGTTTTTCTCCTATAACCGTAATCTTTCCACCTTCTTCACGGTTTTTGATTCCATGGTAAATGGCGTTTTCCACAATGGGCTGCAATACCATTTTCAGCATACAATACTGACAGATATCCGGATCCACGCGAATCTCAAAGCTTAGAAGGTCGCTATAGCGCTTCTGCTGTATGGAAAGATAGCTTTCCACATGCTCTATTTCCTTTTTTACGGGTATCCACTCGAGTCCTTTACTGAGTCCCGTCTTAAAAAAAACAGCCAGCTTGTCTACCACGTCGATAACCTGATCGTTTTCCTCGGAAGCCGCCAGCCAAATCACAAGTTCCAGCGTATTGTAAAGAAAATGCGGGTTAATCTGCGCCTGCAGAGCTTTCAGCTCCGCTTTCTGCATATTTCTCTGTTCCTCTCTGTTTTCCTCCATCAAATCCTTAATACGTGTCAGCATTTGATTATACTGACGCTGCAGAATTGCAATCTCATCGTTTCTGGCAACGGCTACCGTAGCGTCCAGATCCCCCTGCTCCGCCAGAAGCATTTTATCCTTCAACTCGGTAATCGGCTTTGTCAGCCTTTTTGACAAATAGTAATACAACGCCCCCAAAAATGCAAGGGTAAGCAAAATCGCTGCGAAGAACACCCGGCCCAACTGATAGGTAGGAGCCATCAGCTCCCGCAGAGGAGCCTGGCCCACGATCACCCAGTCCGTTCCCTGAATACGGTCATATACCACCAGCATCGTGCCGCTTTCCGTCTTTTTCTGATAGCTTCCTTTGTCTTCTGAAAACACCTCCTCCCGCAGAGGAATGTCCGAACGCTCTGCAGTTCCATCATAATGAAACAATTCATTTCCTTTCCTGTCAAACAGCGTAAAATATCCGCTTTCGCCCAATACTTCCTGCTCGTAAACTGATTTTACGGCATTGGCATCCAACTCGATCGCAATGATTCCCATAGTTTTATTCGTAAAAGTCTGGCGTATTTTCTGGCCTATTAAAAAGCACTCCCGATCCTCCCAGCCCATCTCAAATCCGCTCAACACCATGAGCTCACCCTCATTTTCCTGTATCATATTGTAAATATACTGGCTTTTTTCACTCTTTTCTATGGGATAAATCCCTAATTTTTCATTAAAACACACGCCGTCGTTTCCAAGAACATAGAAGTTCTTAATGTCGTCGCTGAACACATAGGAATCCCGGTATAGTTTTACCATACTAATCAACCCCATTGTTGTCTCATGGCGCGTACCGGTGTCGTAGAGAAAATCAGAAATATCGGAACTGTTTCCAATCATCAAAATTTTTCCGGTCTGCTCCATAATCATCCCGGCATTCTTGCTGATCTGGTTCGCCACCATCCCGGAATAGGCGGCTGTGCTGGAAAGCATCTGATGAAAGACACTGAAATAGCAGAATACGCCCAACCCGATAGCCGTAACCAGCGAAAATGCCAGAAAGATCGCCATGATTTTTCCTCTGAAACTGCCCCAGAAATAATTCCATTTTTTCAGCATACCCGTTTTGGCCTCCTGTAAATACTTTTTGCCTCATGTCCCGGCCACTTTATTGCCTTTCATTTTTTGTTCAGCATTTTCATACTTGTTTTATTGATATTATAATTACAGAATAGCATAAAGAAATAAAACAGACAAGAAGTGCAAAAGAAAAGCTGGAAGGGGCTGCCGGCAAAATGCCGGATGCAGCCCCTGCTTTCTGTCAGTACCAGTTAATCATCTTTCCTGCGCGATCGAGATTCAATCTCTATTCCTTACTTAACAATAATTCTTACCGCTCCTGTTTCTGTCACTTTCAGATTTTTGGGCATAGAGCTTGGCTTCTTGGTATACTTATATCCTATCATGATGATATCCCCCTTTTTTAAAGCAGCCTTGGAACCGTTTTTCACCTTAATTACTTTCTGCCCTCTATATATTTTAATAGAAGTTAATTTTCTGCCCGATTTCATTTTTACTGATATTGCGCTTTTTTTGTAAGGCAGCTTCAGCTGCACATTAAGCTTTCCGGTCGTTTTACTTGCATAATTTTTACCGCCGATTTTCAGACTGCTGAAATCACAGGTATTTTTCTTAAATGTGAGAGTACAGGAAAGAGAATATGTTTTTTTATTCTGTTTCACCTTAAACGTAACCTTGGCTTTTGAACCCGACTTAAGTTTCGAATCGCCTACAGAAATATATTTTCCTCTATTGATTAAAAACACATTTTTATTGCTGCATTTCACATTTGTAATTTTTGCATTAGAAGCCAGATTTTTGATAAAAATATTTCTGGAATACCCTGTCGGCTCTCCCCAGCCTCCGCCATAGTCTGCAAAATATACCGTCTGTTTTTTGGGACACGTCGGTTTTTTTGCCGCCGCTTCACTGTGAATAGCCGGTATACAAAACGTAACCATGAGACACAGCAGTAAACATCCCAATATGTTTCTGACTAAATTTTTTCCTCTCTGTTCCATTGTTTTCCCTCCTTAAACGTATGTTTGGTTTTAATATGCGCAAACTATTTTCTTATAGTATACGCTGATAATCTAGGAATAGCAAGATTTATTTTCATATATTTTATGGAGAAATTTAATGATCAAATTTGACCGGCTATGGATAACCATGAAAGAAAAAGGCATTACGCAATACGATCTCTACACAAAACATAACATTAATCGTGCGCAAGTACACCGCCTGAAACATAATATGAATGTCCAGACAAATACTTTAGACCGCCTGTGCAATATTCTGAATTGTGATATTGAAGAAATTATGGAACATATTCCGGATGATAACTTATTTTAAAAAGCAAAGAAGCCTTTAAACACCAGACTTTTGGCATTTAAAGGCTTTCCATTTTTCTTTGTTTCTGCGTATCAGATATTAGTCCTGAACATACGGCATAATGTCAAAAGCCTTATATTTTCTACCATTTCCGGTATCATTTTCATGAATACACCATTTTTACACCACGTTCAAAAAGGATATCTTCTTCAATCCAACCACGTCCATCTCTGGCTTATTGTGATCGTAATATTCTGTCATTTCCTTATCGCTGTGCCCCACATACGGTTGAATTGTTTCATACGGTATCCCATTCTTTTTACATCTTGTAACAAATGTATGGCGGAAACAATGCGGAGAAAACTCTTTTAAAACGAACGGCTCTCTGCCCTCAAATTTTGCAAATTCTTCTTCCTGTAAATTTGCCTTAACTATCGCTTTTTTTATCGCTCTGTTAACGTCTCCATACATTACCGGTGTGCCTTGAACAGAAGTAAACACCATATCTTCAAACGGCGGCTCCTGATGCCAGCTTGACGCATTCAGTATTTTATTCATCAACTGCTTTTTGCGAACTCTGCGCAGCACCGTTTCTGTTTCCGGAAGCAACGGTATAATTCTGTCGCTTGTCTCTGTTTTCGGCGAAGTAAAGAAAAAATGAACCCTATCGTCGGCAGTAAGTTTGGCGTAGTGCAGTGTTCGCTGTATATGGATCGTTTTATCTTCAAAATTTATATCGCTCCATTTTAGCCCAAGAACCTCTCCAATTCGCGCCCCGCAAGATAAATTCATACAGAAAACATCATAATGATAATACTCTTTTGCTGCTTCCAAAAACATATCCTGCTCTTGCTCTGTCAGAAATCGCGGCTCATACTTTACCTTTTTCGGCATCACTACGGCTTCGCACGGATTTACCAACATATAGCCGTTAGCAATTGCCATTTTAAACATTTCTTTCAGCAATGACTTGAGCAGGTTTATTGTCCCATAAGAAAATCCTTTCTCGTGAAGCGAATTAACCAGATTTTGAACGTGAATGCATCTTACCGCCTGCAATTTCATATCTCCCAGCATATCTTTTCTACAGTTTGCAAAAGTCTGCCGTATTCTGTATTCTGTCGTATCTTTTACTTTTCCGACTTTATACAATCTCATAAATTCTTCAAACCATTCCGAAACTGTGATGTCAGAGCCATCTCCATATATGCCATGTTCGGCTTCATACCGCGCCTTATCCAAAGTCTTTTTTAACACTTTTAAATCCCGATTATAATAGGTATGCCGTTTCTTATATTTATCGACAAACCGCCCCATATAATTCCCGTCTGCTCTTTGCGATATCCCTTTTCCTAATTCTTTTCCTTTTAAATCCTTTCCCATAATATCTCATTCCTTTCTGCTAAGAAAAGAATGGAGTAAAAGCATAGCCTTATTTTACTATATTTTCACTCCATTTTCCACATTATATACCAGAAATTTTGTCTAAGTATTTGTCTAAAAGGCGGCGGTTCGCATAAAGGCGGTTTCCTTTTCGTATAACATACGGGCATTTCGGATGATTTAATTCATCACGCACTGTATTTTCTCCCCATCCGGTATATGCCATCATTTCCTGTACACTCAAAAGAGCCTTTTCGCTTATCCTTACTTTTTCGTTCACCCGTCATCCCTCCTACTCAAAAGGATTCTTTTCTTTATCCACTACCGGATAAAATTTTGCGTCCCGCTCCATCTCCAGATACTCCTTCACTGTATATTCTTTGATAATTCCATTATCCAGATAATGCTTTACCTTATTTATCCTTCTTAAAAACGCCTGCCACACATCCGGTTCTTCTCTCTGTACGTTTTCATATTGCTTTATCAGCGGAATATTCGATGTTATGTAAACTTTTTCATAACACGCCGTTTTCTGATGAAATCTGGCAGGCAAGTCCAACGGGTATCCGTCTAGCATGATTAACATATTCTGTATCGGAAAATTACTGTGAAATTCTTCAAAACATACTGTTCTCTGATTTCTATACTTATCCCATCCCCGATGCGAGTAATCCGTAAACCGGTAAGTATTAACATATCCCTCCTTTTCCATAACCGCTCTTGATTTTCCTAACCCTGTTCTTCCATAAATATATACAACCTCTAATATTCGGAATGTGTTTTTATACTGTTCCTCTAATAAAATCTGGCGTACTTTGTCAATTTTTTCCAGATAAGGCAGTACCTCCGGATGCATCCTCAAAATTTCCGCCGTTGAAAATCCACTTTCCACCATATCAAAAATAAACTGCGCTTCACCGCGCTTGCTTGTATTTTCATTAGATGGAATCTGACCAAATTCTTCAAAGGTTCCCTCTACCGACGTATCCCCCTTTGTTTGCTTCCATTTTCCTTCCTTTAGCAAATATTGACGATTTGAAAATGCGCTGCCATATGCCGACTCAACATGTCCATAAGGTTTTTGATCTTCACCGCTTGAAAATCTCCGCTGGATTGTACTGAACCGCACCGGACTGCTGCACAAAAGAAATACATGCGTATGCGGCGTTCTGTTTTCTCCTCCGCTTATTTCATCACACATACACCAATATACTACCGAAACCAGTTTAGAAACCTCCTCCTTTATACGATCATGCGTAAAAGGCGGTTCCGCATTTAACGGATTATTTATTGTAATCTGGTATTTTCGTGCCTGCGTATCCTTCATATATATCTTTTTGTTTTTTTCCCTATCCATTGTTATTATTCCCCCTTTATGCGATATGCTACAAAATTCAGTAGCATCCTGCTTTTATCTGTAAACACGGCAATTCAGGGCTATCTGCGACACCTCTATTTGTAATACTTACAATAGAGGTGTCTCTGGCTCCGTGCTTCCGGCTTCGCCGTCCGCACGAAGCAGCTTATCCAATATCTGCCGCTTATAAGTCTCTATGTCCGGTATCTCTCCCACCTTCATGAACCTCGTTTTCTCGCCATCACTTTTAAAAATTGCTTCTCCCGTCCGAAAAAAATCTTTTTGCTTTACTTTTTCCGAAATTTCTTCTTCCAATAAAATCATTCTCCCCAGCTCGGTACTTACACCACCGCTTAGAAAACAACATATATTATGGAAATTTTCACGTCCGCTTATCCATGTACTATCCGGACGCTGTAATATGACCCATGCCCCACATAACAGGCTGCGCCCCATAAGCAGTATTTCCTGTAACATTCCCTTATACAGTTCCGCTTGTTTTTTGGATTTTTGTGTTTCCCATAACTGAAATCCAGCCCACTCATCAAAGAAAATCAACCGAAGCTTCCCGTCACGCACTCCATCCCTGATTGCTTTATATTCCTCATAGTAAGCAGTCAAGCCCTCCGCACACTTTTCTCCGGCAAAATAGCGGCAATACGGTGCCAGATACGCTGTATCCTCACTAGATTTGAAATCACAATAATATATCTTCACAGAGCCTCTTTTGCACACGTTCAATATATGGTGTACAAAAAGAGTAACGAAATAAGACTTTCCCGAACCGGACGCCCCGACAATCAGTCCGCTGGGTTTCTTCCAGATATCAATCGTAATCGGCATCTCTATGCGAAATTTTTCCAGCATCTCCATATCTATACCAAGAATAAGCTGCTTATTATCCTGAATATCACATTGTTTCTCAACTATATTCGGACGTTCTCTCCCCCTGTCTGTTTCCATGCATTTATATAGAAGTTCATCTCCGTACTTATTACGCGATATCCAAAAAACAAACTCCCCTTCATGCAAATGCGTAAGATAAATAACAGGCATAAAATCCTTCAATTTCCAAACATAAAAATCCCTTAATTTCAATGTCAGCAACTGACCCAACACACCCATATCTTTCTTATAATCATCACTAATCCCATATATCTCAAATTGAAATACTTCTATATCCTTATTCATATGATAGTTACCTGCAAAATTAATGTACTTTGCTATCCGCATTTCTTGTAGGGTACGAATATATGGTGTCAAATTCTGAAAAATATAATATTCTTGACTTCTTTTCCAGCAGATTATCATCATATCTTTGACTCTGCAAACGAAATATGTAATTTGTCTAATTGTGTCTGCCATAGTCCGGCGGCATACCTTTGTGTAACCATATACCACCAGACAGATCAACAGCAGAAATATACAAAATCTCATAGAATTCCTCCTTTGTGACAGAGCAGAACAGTTTTATCCGTCCTGCTCCGCATCATCAGCGGCAGACCAAATAGGTATAACCGCCCGCTTCATTCGGTACCGGTTTCCCGACCTTCAACCCAAAGGCTTCCAAATCCGCCTGTAAAAAATCGGAAATCAGAAAGGCATATCGACTTTCTGCAATACCGTGTGCATACACCGGCAACCGCATATGCAAAATCTTCATGCCGCTGCAAACCAGAAAAACGTCTTTGTCCGTCCCCCTAGCAGGTTCCACGGATACACACTTGAAAAAAATTTTCCCCGTTCTCCTCAATGTTTTTTCTTTAATGCACCCATGAATTCCATTCCGCTTTCTTCGTCCCACCATAAGCTACTCAACCTTTCTCAACAGCCGCCCTTTTTACAAGGCTGTAGCCAATCAGGTCAGCCTTTCCTTGGAAGCCTTTCTGATAAGCCAATCGCACAATATCGCCAACCTGCAATCCGGTACAGTCCATATGGGTAAATTCCGTTTCCGCATAGACACCGTCCGTTCGCAAACCCCGCTCTATTTGCCACGATTTAAACTCCCGCACGAAACTGATAGTAGTGCCGTTCTTTCCATTTTTCGCGTAAGTGTAAACGCCTACAATCAAGACCTCGCCGTCTTCCAGCTTTACGTTTTCGAACATATATTCACCTCCCTTCATGGTGCCATCAGCCATTCACCATTTTTAACAACCAGAGACATGATCTAGCAATCACGGTTCTGTGTTTTATGTACCCTCCTCCCTGCTGATAAGAAAAGTCTAGCAAAAAGCCTTCTTTTTTGCACGACATCTGTGACGCATAGGCTGGACAATTATGTCTCATCCAGAATGTCTCTGATTCTTTTCAGCTTGTCGTTTGCTATCGTCTGTTCAATATTTTTCCATGTCGTAAGGTTAATTCCAAACAATTCGCCGCATGACACAAAAAGAAAAAAATTATCAACAAACTGGTCCAGATACTTCTTCTTGACAAGACGTTCCATTTTTTTCTCATCAATCCAAAAATTAATTTTGTTACCAATTTCGTCGGCGAGTTTAGTGTACGAAAGATTTTTATCTTCTTTGAATTTCAAAAGGCTATCGCAAATTCTTTCAATGTCCGCACGAATCTCCTCACGACTCACTTTCCCATAATTTTCTTTTTCCATATTAGGCATCCTCCTTCGCGGGTTTGCCCTATATAGATTTTTTAACCCCAAACTAATAGTAATTCCGGCAACGATATGCTTCGGAAGCCCTACAAACCTTCATATGTCCCGAAAAGTTGATATCTTAGCACCTCGCCGAACATCAGTACCCCTTCAAAGTAAGTACCAGTACCCCCTAAACCAAACATCAGTACCCTTAAGCCGAACACCAGTACCCTCAAACCAAACATCAGTACCCTTAACTGAAATACCAAGCAGCAATAATGTCTGCTGCTTCTTTCTATTAAAATAAGCTCCCACAAGCCATCACTTGTAAGAGCTTCCTATCAATCATTTATATAAATGGAAGTATGCACTTGTACCGTTTATATTTGTATCATAAAACCAAAACGCAATTTTAAGAACAACAGTTTCTCTGTGCCGACATTTTGTGACCTGCAAACCGTTCAAGAGTCATCATGATAAGCATTTAAAACAGCTTTCAGCATTTCCAACATCCGCCGACCGCAATTCTGCAAAAGAAGACCTCAAAGAAAACATTGCCGAAAATTACATATACTATTAAAATATGTTAAAAAGGCTTCAGACACTATAGCAAATCCGGTGTCTGAAGCCTTCTTTTCACTTACTTTTCTTCTGTAATTCCTGCATATTTTCTATTTAACAATAATTCTTACCGCTCCTGTTTCTGTCCATTTCAGATTTTTGGGCATAGAACTTGGCTTCTTGGTATACTTGTACCCTATCATGATGGTATCGCCCTTTTTTAAAGCAACCTTGGAACCGTTTTTCACCTTAATTACTTTCTGTCCTCTATATATTGCAATAGAAGTTAATTTTCTGCCCGATTTCATTTTTACTGATATTGCGCTTTTTTTGTAGGGCAGTTTCAGTTGCACATTAAGCTTTCCGGTCGTTTTTGTCGCATAATTTTTACCGCCGATTTTCAGTCTGCTGAAATCACAGGTATTTTTCTTAAATGTGAGATTACAGTAAAGAGAATATGTTTTTCCATTCTGTTTCACCTTAAACGTAACCTTGGCTTTTGAACCTGACTTAATTTTTCCTTCGCCTACAGAAATAAATTTTCCCCTATTGATTAAAAAAACATTTTTATTGCTGCATTTCACATTTGTAATTTTTGCATTAGAAGCCAGATTTTTGATAAAAATATTTCTGGAATACCCTGTCGGCTCTCCCCAGCCTCCGCCATAGTCTGCAAAATATACCGTTTGCTTTTTGGGGCACGTTGGTTTTTTTGCCGCCGCTTCACTGTGAATAGCAGGTATACAAAACGTAACTACCAGACACAGCAGTAAACATCCAAATATGTTTCTGACTAAATTTTTTCCTCTCTGTTCCATTGCTTTCCCTCCTTGAACTCATGTTTGGTTTTAATATACGCAAACTATTTTCTTATAGTATACACTGATAATCTATGGATAGCAAGATTTATTTTCATATATTTTTTTATGGAGAAATTTAATGATTAAATTTGACCGGCTATGGATAACCATGAAAGAAAAAGGCATTACGCAATACGATCTCTACACAAAACATAACATTAATCGTGCGCAAGTACACCGCCTGAAACATAATATGAATGTCCAGACAAATACTTTAGACCGCCTGTGCAATATTCTGAATTGTGATATTGAAGAAATTATGGAACATATTCCGGATGATAACTTATTTTAAAATAATAAACGGGGCATACGCCCCATTTTTTTATAACCAGCTCAAATCTGATCTGAATTATATATCTCCATCCATATTTGAAATGCCTGTACGAATCCAGCTATGAAAGATTGCTTTTCCAGCATTTTTCCATAATCCATTACATAATCTTCTATGCTTTCTCTACACTCGTCCTCGCAATTTACATATAGGAATTTTTCTATCTCGCACCATTTATGTATGACTTCAGATGAATCCGATTGAACCTGAGTCCATTGCTCATAAATTCTCTCCAGTTCTTTTTGTTCTTTCATTTTCAAATCTCCTTTACAAATGGTATTGTATTTTACATGAACATCTCTATAATATGCTTTACTCCATTCTCCCCTTGATGCCTTACACCATTTTAACTTTATACACCATTTCACACACCATTTTACCGGAAATTTATAAGAAATAATAAGAACTTGTAAGACTCCCAAAAAACAAAGAAGCCTTTAAACACCAGACTTTCGGCATTTAAAGGCTTTCCATTTTTCTTTGTTTCTGCGTATCAGATATTAGTCCTGAACGTACGGCATAAGCGCGAGATGTCTCGCACGCTTGATTGCTACCGTCAAAGCTCTCTGATGCTTTGCGCAGGTACCTGTAATTCTTCTCGGAAGGATCTTTCCTCTCTCGGAAACATACTTCTTCAGTTTTGCAACGTCCTTATAATCAATTTCGTTGTTTTCCTTACCGCAGAATACGCAGACTTTTTTTCTTCTGCGTCCGCCTCTCCGCTTCATGGGAGAATCTGCTCTATCGCCTTTTGTATAAGCCATAATGATTACCTCCTGTTGGATTCTAATTGAACGGCAGCTCCTCGTCAATACCATCCGGTATGTTCATAAAGCCGTCGCCTGACGCCGCGCTGGGAGTCGGTCTGCTGGGCGCCGGAGCCGGTGCGCTGTCAAAACCGCCTGCTGCCGGTGCGCTGGAAGCATTTTTGCTTTCCGCAAATTCCTGATCCTCTACCACGACATCCGTCGTATACACTCTCACACCGTCTTTGTTCGTATAGCTTCCGGTCTGGATACGTCCGGTTACCACGATCTTTAAGCCCTGGCGGAAATATTTCTCCGCAAACTCAGCGCTTCTTCCAAAGGCCACGCAGCCGATAAAATCTGCTGTCTGATCGCTTCCGTCTCTGCGGAACCGGCGATCTACCGCCAGCGTGTATCTCGCTACTGCAGTCGCATTTTCACCTGCCGAATAGCGTACCTCCGGGTCTCTTGTAAGACGGCCCATTAAAATGACTTTATTCATTCTTATCTCCTCTTTTTATCTATGCGTCCTGTCTAACACACAAATATCTGAGAACGTTCTCCATGATACGAACATGTCTTTCCAGCTCTGCCGGACAATCCGCATCTGCTTCGAACTGAATGAAGTAGTAATAGCCTTCGCTCATCTTCTGAATTTCATAAGCAAGCTTTTTCTTTCCCCACTCATCCACATTCGTGATCGTACCATTGTAGCGGGTAATATACTCTTTTACCTTCTCAATAGTAGCGGTTCTCGCGTCGTCCTCAATCTTTGCATTGACAACAACAGCTAATTCGTACTTGTTCATGCTTTTGCACCTCCTTATGGACTCTGGCCCCTTTCCTGCAAGGAGCAAGGATTTATAATCTTTCACGAAATCATATTTTAGCATATGATTTGAGATTTTTCAAGATTTTTCTTCTCTTTTTACCTACTTTTTTACCTTTTTATAATACCAGGTTTTTTACCTGTTCTTCTGTAAGGCTACATTCCTTTGCAATATCTGTTACGCTGTTTCCGTTCCGGTATAAGGCAAACACTCTTTTCGCTGTGGCCAGTCCATCTTTTACTCCTTCATTTCTTCCTTCATTTCTTCCTTCACTCCTCCCATGTCTTACTCCGGACTCGTAGTGATCCTCAAATGCTTTCCACATGCTTGTCTCCTCTCCCTTTAGCCAGTACTCCATTTGCCAGATCACAAAAATGTCTGCTATCGTTTAGGTACTCTTTTAATATAATGTCTTTCTTCTGCAATATCTTCCTCCTGTGGTATCACCTTCGTGCTTACGCACAACGGCAGGTCGACGGAAGGCCTTTAAGCGCTTTGCAGATATTGCCCCCGTGCTTTCAGCACGACGGCTGATTAATGCAAGTCATTTGAAAAATGCTTTGTGGCATTGTCCACGTGCCTGACTTGCACCTCGTATTGGCCTTCCTCCTCTTGGAAATATACGGCCGAAAGGCCATGAATTGTAAAGATAAAAAATAATGTGATACTAAATTTGAGATGCCAGGTATCTCCACCGGTATCTTTATCATATCACAAACAGTCAGATATTGCAAGACTTTTTATTTTTGTTTTACTATTCTATTTTATGATGCATTTATTCTCTAATATGTTATTTTTCCATAAATGTCTGTTTAAAATGCCAGAATATTGCAGCTGCGAATACCCCAAGCGATTGCAGTCCTGCACATCAAGCCTGGTAGCTGTATCCCCACAGGCCAACGATCTGAGGAAGCAATTCCTCTATTGTCCATGTCCTGGCACTGTTTTCTCTGCTGTTGCAGTCCCGCACCGTGATGTTTCCCGCAGCGTCTGTCCCTGTCAGCGCCACAAAATGTCCTGTATATGTAAAATCGCCCGGCCCCATGGAACAAATAAGAATCATGCCGGATTGAAGGGCATTGATAATAGCGTCTGCATTACATTCAACATTGTGGACATTCAGTCCCAGCGCTCTGGCTCCCGAGGTCATCAAATCCCAGGAGGAGCCTACACCGGCAACGTAGTAGCCCTGTTCATCTGCCATGCGGGCCACTTCATAAGGGTTCCAGTATGTATCGCCGGTCAGGCCGCACTGCACCATAGAGAGCGTCGTTGGGCCGCAGCCGTTTACGCCCAGGAAATCATCACCGTAGGTCTCATAGCCCCAGCGTTCGTCCCATTGCATAAACAGCGGAATCTCTCCCCTTCGCACCTCACCTGAAATATCAATCGGTCTGTGAAGGTTCTTTTTCTTCGGATAATCCAGCACAAACTGCGTTGCCTGGGGATATTTTTCCATAAACTCTATCATGCTCGCCGGATAATCCTTCTTGGGCAGCGGCCCCGCAGAAGTCATAATCGTTCTCCCGTGATAGAGCTTTGCAAATGAAAATACTGCCACCAGAAGTATTACTCCCGCCAGCAAATAGTTTCTTCTTTTTCTTCTGAGCCGTTTCTTCCTGCTGTTCTTTCCCGCCCGGATATCCTTTTCCTTTGTACCTCTCAGCATAAAAACTTCCTCCTCTGTGCGTCCCTGTCTCATTGTACCAAAGCCGACATCCGGATTTATATATTTTATACTCAGAAATACTTATGATTTCTTTAACTCTCTTGTATTCTTTTCCACCAGTTTGCGCGGCACCATCACCTGATGGCCGCAGCCCTGGCATTTAAGGCGAAAATCCGCTCCCACCCTCAGGATTTCCCAATAGCTGCTGCCGCAGGGATGGGGCTTTTTCAGCTTTACTACATCCCCCACTTCATAATTCAAACGTTCCATAAAATCCTGCCTTTCTCTGCTCATTCCTGCGCTTCCAGAGCTTCTGCTGCTTTCTTCGCGCTGCCAGATCTTCTGGCCGCCGCTTGTGCATAATAAGAGCACCGGCGAACCGGTTTTCTAAGGAATCACAATACTTTCAAACACTTTGCCGATGCTGTCGTCAATCACCAGATCTGCATTTCTGTCTCTGGAGGTTGTGCTCTTATTGATGACTACCAGCCTGTTCCCCCGAAAATAATCAATCAGCCCTGCCGCGGGATAAACCACCAGAGATGTTCCGCCGATAATCAGCACATCGGCATTGGCGATATAGCGGATCGACTTTGTCATAATCTCACTGTCCAGCCCTTCCTCGTAGAGAACCACGTCCGGCTTAATCAGGCCGCCGCACTCACAGTGCGGCACACCCTCTGATGTGCGCACATACTCCGCATCATAAAACTTCCCGCATGTCATACAATAATTCCGGTGCACGCTGCCATGCAGTTCCATTACCTCTTTGCTCCCGGCCATCTGATGAAGACCGTCGATGTTCTGGGTGATCACCGCACGCACATGGCCGCTTTCTTCCCACTGGGCCAGGCGTTTATGCGCCATGTTCGGCTCAGCTCCCGGGCAGAGCATTTTCTTCTTGTAAAAACGGTAAAATTCTTTTGTCTGATTCACAAAAAAAGTATGGCTTAAAATTGTCTCCGGCGGGTAATCGTACTCCTGATGGTACAATCCGTCCACGCTTCGAAAATCGGGGATGCCGCTCTCGGTAGACACGCCCGCTCCTCCAAAAAATACCACGTTATCGCTTTTTGCAATCCACTCCTGCAATACTGCCGCTTTCTCCTGCATACCCTCTCCTCCTGTTATGATTCATAAAACAATTCCCGGATATTTGATCCTGCCTTTGTGTATATCTTATCACTAAAATCAAAAGATTTCATTACATATTTTTAGAGGCGCCGCATATGCGCGGCGCCCCGTTAAATTTTGTCCTGAGTATTAAAATTGTAAAATGTCAGTTCCTGATCTTATTTGAAATCTGCAACGTTTTCTGCGTCAACTGTGGAAACGCCTGTGTCAACAACTTCGCCGCCAAGGTCTTCGCCCTGTTCCATAGCTACCACTGCATCGATTGCGTCTGCGCCCATTACATCCGGGTTCTGAGCCATGAAAGCAAGCAGCTCGCCGCCCTCTACGTGAGCGATGTTGGAGTCGGATTTATCCCAACCTACACAGTATACTGTAGTTCCGTTGTTTGCTGCATCTGCAACTGCTGCCGCTGCGCCGTTTGTAGCACCGTCGTTTGTGCCGTAGATAGCTACAACGCCGTTGTTGATCAGAGTGTTAGCCAGCTCCTGAGCCTTGGAGTTGTCGCCGTCGGAGTACTGTCTCTCACCTAATGTGAAGTCTGTTCCTTCAAATACGGAAGCAAAGCCCTGGTAACGGTTCTCACAGGAGTCAACGCCTGCCTGAGCATCTACGATACCAATCGTACCTTCGGTAACGCCTGCCTCATCCAGAACCTTCTTCATGTATTCGCCGGCCTGAACGCCGCCTGCATAGTTGTCGGTTGCAAATGTTGCGGAAGCCTCCAGGCTTGCCGGTGCGTCTACGTAGATGATCTTGATGCCGGCGTCAAGTGCTTCCTGAAGCGCCATGTTGCAGGAGGTAGCGTCATTACAAGCAATGATGATGTAATTTACGCCGTCCGCGATAGCAGCTTCGATCTTCTGGATCTGCTGCGCATTGTCTTTCGTCTCCGGAGCCATCCATGTCATTTCGATCTTGTTTCCAGCTTCATTGTACTCAGCAACCTTTGCGTCAGCCGCCTCTTTCAGACGTACCCAGTGAACGTCCATCTGGTCCATGGTAATCAGAGCAACTTTTGTCTCTACCGCTTCCTCAGCGAAAGCAGCTGTGCCCAGACCGAGCGCCATTGTTGCAGCCATAGCCATTGCTAACATTTTCTTTTTCATTTCTTGTTCCTCCATTCATTTATATAATTTTTTATTGTTCAAAGGCTTGCCGCCCCTGATACCTATTTCTTTTTACCGATCTTTACACCGTTGCGGCGCATGATATCCAGAAGTACGCATGCAACTACAATCAGACCGATAATGATGTTTCTCATGGCAACCGGAACATTTGCCAGTGTCAGGCCGTTCTGCAGGATTGCCCATACAGAGGAGCCTGCGATAACGCCTACCAAAAGTCCGCTGCCGCCCAGAGTGGAAATACCGCCGATAACCGCTGCAGCAACGCCGTACATCTCGTAGCTCAATCCTGCCTGCATGGAGCCCATGCCTGCCGCCGCCATAACTACCAGGCCTGCGATACAGGAGCAGAATGCGGAGATGCAGTATGCAACTGTCGTCGTCTTGAATACATCAACGCCGGAGAGGCGGGCTGCATCCACGTTGGAGCCGATTGCATAAATATGACGTCCCGTGCGGGTGTAATTCATTATGTAGTTAAAGATAAACCAGATGACCAGGGATACGATAACTCCGTAGTAGATCACGCCGATTCTTCCGTAGTAAAAGAGGTTGCGGATTCCCATCGCCAGCGGCGCGGTTCCGATATCCCCTGTGTTATAGTTGCCGTTTACAATCTCAGCCAGGCCGCGGCAGATTGTCATGGTACCCAGCGTGCCGATAAAGGGCGGCAATTTAAATTTGCCGATCAAAACGCCGTTGACTATACCGACTGCCACACAGGCAACCACATCCACCAGCAGTGCAAGAATCGGATTCACGCCGTTGCAGATCAGCGTCGCTGAAATCATTGCGGACATACCGAGCACAGAACCGATGGAAAGGTCGATGTTTCCTGTCAGCAGGATAACTCCCTGTCCGATACCCACCAAAAGGTAAGGACAGATGGAACGTACCAGCGACATCAGGTTATTCTTGGATGCAAAGTTCGGGTTCATGACAGTGAAAATGATCATCAGAACAACAACGCCGGCAAAAGCGGTGAATACTGCTCCCATTGCAGGATTCGCCATCATCTTCTGTAAAGAATTTTTTTCTTTCATAACAGGTTTCACTCCTTATATTTTATTGTATTCGTTCGCTTTTTCAGACGGCATTGTCGCCGAACTGAGTTGCAAATGTCATGATTTCTTCTTCCGTTACCGTACGCGGATCTACCTCTCCGGTGATTCTTCCGTTGCACATAACGATCACACGGTCCGAAATACCCATAACTTCCGGCATTTCAGAGGATACGATGATAACGCCGACGCCGCGCTTTTTCAGATCATTGATGATCTGGTAGATCTCTACCTTCGCCGCCACGTCGATACCACGGGTCGGCTCGTCAAAGATTACCACATGAGAATCTCTCGCCAGCCATTTTGCCACAACCACCTTCTGCTGGTTGCCGCCGGAAAGGCTTCCGGCTTCCGCCTGGGGGCCCGCCATCTTGATGGTCAGAGAATTCTTTCCCTTTTCAATCATGTCGTCCTCAATCTTTTTGTTGATCACGCCCATGTGATTGCAGATGATGTCAAGATTCGGCAGCGCAATGTTGTCGCGGATGGACAGCTTTGTACAAAGACCTTCCTTTTTGCGGTCTTCGGGGGCAAGCACGATACCCTGCTCAATGGCCTCCGTGGGATTCGAAATTTTCAGCTGTTTTCCATTCAGAATGATCTCACCTGATTCCTTCGGATCCGCGCCGAAAATCGCCCGCATGGTTTCCGTACGTCCGGCGCCTACCAGACCGGAAAAGCCCAGTACCTCGCCCTCATAAAGATCAAAGCTTACATTGCGGACCATGCGCCCCGCATTTAAGTTTTTCACTTCAAGGATTTTCTTTCCGCGGGGAACCGTATCTCTCGGGAACTGGTTTGTAATTTCACGGCCCACCATGTTTGCTATAATTTCTTCCATGGTGAAATCCGTAAATTTTCCCTCCGTAATATATTTGCCGTCACGCATAATCGTAACGCTGTCCACAATATGATGAAGCTCCTGCAGGCGGTGGCTGATATAAACGATCGCCGTACCCATGGCTTTCAGCTCATGAACAATGCGGAACATTTCTGTGATCTCTGCATTTGACAGAGAGGAGGACGGCTCGTCCATAACCAGAACCTTCGCATTGATCAGAAGGGCTTTTGCGATTTCTACCATCTGCTGGCGGCCAACCGGCAGATCGCCTACCGTCGCATTAGGATCAAGATCCGTAATACCAAGTTTCGCAAGCTGCTCCAACGCCTGGCGATTCATTTCCTTCGTATCGAGACGGCCGTTTTTTACGATCTCTCTGCCCAGAAACATGTTGTTCGCAACCGTCAGATGCTGACACATATTCAGCTCCTGATGGATGATAGCAACCCCCAGCTCCTGCGCATGTTTCGTATTCAGGTCCCCCTCGATCTTCTTTCCGAAGATTTCTATTTCTCCTGAGTCTCTCGTGTACACGCCTGACAAAATTTTCATCAGCGTAGATTTTCCTGCACCGTTTTCACCCAGAAGCGCCATGACCTCACCTGATTTCAAATGGAGCTGAACATCGTCCAGCGCTTTTACGCCGGGAAACGTTTTGGTGATGTGCTCCATAGAAACAGCATATTCACTCATTGGTTTACTCCTTTCATTTTTTATTTTCAGTGGATGTAAGCCACTGTTTTACAAATTCCTCAAACCCTTCTGCTTCCGCCTGTTCCTTTTCGCCTTCCACAGAAACTGTTACTTCATCCTCAGGCTTCAGGGAGAGGGACAGTACGTTGAAGATCAGCTTTGCGTTTCCCGCTTTTTCACCTTTATGTATGGTTATATCGCTTGTGCATCCGGCGGCTTCCTCCACCAGAGCCCCTACCGACTTAATATCCGGCTCCCTTTCCAAAACAAACGTAAACTCTCTCATCTTCTCCCCTCCTTTGCTGCCATTTTTCAGAGTTTTGACTGACGAGATGATTTTTTAACCTGAATTTCAGTTAAAGTATACAAAAAAAGGCGGCACTGTGCATCTTGCAAGTGTCACCATTTTCTCATTACATTTGTCACATTTTTTTCGTTTCATCCGACGCCTTTATGAGCGGATAAGTTCCCGCGTCAGGTGCGGTTTTTCAGCTTCCTGTTGATTGTCCGGTCCCACATCAGCATACCGGTTCCAATCTTGGTATCGCCGTTTACAATGTCGTTCACAGCTCTGTCTACTTCCGCCAGCGCGTCGTCGTAATTTCGAAACCGCGGCGCTACCACCGCATTTTCCACCGCCGCTCCCAGAATACTCTGATTCAGGGTGCTGCTGTCTCCGGCGTCTTCAATCAGGCGCTCCAGCGTCTCGTCGGACTCCGTCACTTCCCGCAGCGGAGAAACTCCCTCCGAATATTCAAAAATTTCTGACTGTATCCGGGTGTCGCAGACCAACAGTTTCAAAAATTCCCAGGCATACGCTGAATTTTTTGTCTCCCCGTTCATGGCAATCAAAAGCGTATCCAAAGTCGATCTGTTGTCCCCGTCCGGTCCCGCCGGCATGGGAATACAGCCCCATTCAAACCCGGAATACTTTTTCACGCTCAGAGGATATGCCTTATACGCCCGGTGCTCTGAGAAGGACATCGGCTGAAAGGCCACATTGCCCAGGTCAAAATCCCTGGTTGTCGGGATGACCGTGCTGTTTAAGCTGTCCAGATCCGCGGTAAAGGCAATGGCCGCTTCCACATTGCTTCCCGTGAAATTGCAGCTTGTGCCGTCCTGGCTGAAAAGCTCAATACCGTTGGAATCAAAAGCGTCCTGCCAGGTATAGCCCACCACGCCGAACTGATCTGCAAGACCGTTTCCGTCCGTATCCTTCGTCACCTGCCGGCAGATATCGTAAAAGTCCTCCCAGGTCCAGTCCTCGGCCGGAATCTCTATCCCTTCCCTGTATAAAATAGATTTGTTCATAAACATCAGTTTCGGCGCGCACTCATAGGGCAGAGAATACTGCTGTCCCTCAAACTGACCGCACTGGTAAGCCGCCAGATAAAATTGTTCTTCGTCAAAGGAAGCGTCGCGCTCTATGAAGGAAGAAAGATTTTTCAGCACTCCCACGTCCACAAGGGTGTTAAAATCCTCCGGCAGCACAAAAAACAAATCCGGCGTTTTCCCGGAAAGTATCTGTTCGGAAAGCCACTCCGAATAATCCGCTTTCATAATGCCGCTGGTATACTCCACCCGCGCATCCGGATATTTCTGTTCAAAGGCCGCAATCGCATCCTCCAGAATATGGTAGGAGTAGCCGTTCTGCACCTCCCAGTAGCTGTCCGAAAATACTCCTATGGTAATTACTTTTGTCCGGGCCGCAGGAAATACCTTTCCGGCGTCGCCATAGACCAACCCGGCGGCAATCAGCAGGCATGCGCACAGCGCGCCTGCGGCAATATTCTTATTCCTCCTGATTGTGTCCATCATTTTTCACCTTCATCCGCCGTATTTACGGCTCCCGTCTGTACCGCCCAGATCGCCAGCTGCGTCCTGTCCCTTAAAGCCAGCTTGCTCAAAACAATACTGAGGCTGTTCCTGACCGTACCTTCCGAAAGATTGAGCTTCTCGGCAATCTCCCTGTTGGAGAGTCCCCTGCCCACCAGCGCCACAATCTGCTGCTCTGTGTGCTTCAGGCTCTCTGTCTGGTGTTCCTCCACCTGAATCGTCATATTCGTCTGAGCCATTTTTGAGAACAGCTTCACAACTTTTGAGGCAATATCCTCATTGATCATTGCCGTCCCCTGATAAACCTTGCGGATAGACTCTGCCAGCTCCTTCGTGGTGGAACCCTTCAGCAGATATCCGCTGGCCCCGTATTTCAGTGCATTGAAAATATATTCGTCGTCGTCAAAGGTAGACAGGATGATAATCTTTATGTCCGGGTAATTCTCCTTAATGATCTGGGTGCATACCACCCCGTCCATCTCCGGCATACGGATATCCATTAAAATCACATCCGGCTGTTCTTTTCGCACAGAGCGTATCACTTCCAGGCCGTTGGCCACAGAATCCAGTACTTCGAAGTCCTTTTCCATACCGAGTATGATCTGCAGGCTTTGCCGGATCAGCTCCTGATCGTCCGCTATCAAAATCTTAATCATCGCTGTCTCCTCCCTTTCCCCATCGGATAGGTATCTGAGCTTCTATGATAAATCCCTCTGTCCCGTCGTAGAACAGGCTGCCGTTGAGCATATTCAGCCGTTCTTCCATATGATGCAGTCCAAAGCCCTTTTTCACATCCTTACATCCTGTTCCGTTGTCACGAATATAAATTTTCAAAAGATTGTATTCTCTGCCAATCCGTATCCATATATGCTCCGCTTTTCCATGGCGAATTGAGTTGGTAATGCTCTCCTGCACGATTCTGTAAATAATATCTTCCTCATCCTCACTGAAGTTGTCCAGTTTCGCACTACATTCATAATCAATCTGCACATTGGTGGCCGACCTCATTTCCGTAACTGTCCGAAGCAGCGCATCCTCCAGATCAAACTTCTCCAGAGCATCCGGCCGGAGTGCGCTTACAGACCGTCTGACGTCCTTCACTCCCTGCCTCGCCACCTCGGCAATTGCTGTCAGCTGCATTTTTGTAGCCTCCGGCGCCTCATCCATCAGCACCACGCAGGCTTCAATTCCCGTAATAATACCTGTCAGGGCATGGCCCAGAGTATCGTGAATTTCCCGCGCCAGGCGGTTTCGCTCCCGCGTCTGCGCTATCTTTTCAGATTCTCTGGCGTATTCCTCAAGCTGTACCGTCACCCGCTGAAGTTCAATATTCGCCGCATTTAGTTCTTCATTCAGGGTGAGTATGCGCTGCTGTTCTTTAGTCTGCATACTCATCAGCAAAATCATATAGATCAGAAACCCAAAGGTATTCAGTGAACTGAGAATATTTCTGATTCCCAGAAGAATCAGCCGGACGTCACTCTGAAAATACTGAAGATACGTTTCCAGAGGAACAATATCCAAATACAGAGAAAACAGTTCAAAGTCTATCATCAGATAAAAGCAGCATACAAGCACCGCAAAAGCATACTGCCACTTTGATTTCAAAAAATGGCGTATCGTATCCGCCAGAATCAGCAGAATCAGCCCTGTATAGCTGAAGCCCAGAATATAGCTGATGAAAAGGCTGATCGCGATTTCCATACATACTTTTACAAGCAATACGGCGCCGTTGATATGATTGATATACATCAGAAGCAGTATGCTTCCGTAAAGGCATATCATCATCACCGGAAGCTTCCAGGCTGTCATAGGGATTCTGTTGATAGAGGACAAAAACTCCAGAGACGCCCCCTCCTGCACATACCCCTGCAGGCTGTATGCGATAATGGCCGCTATGTACAGGATAATCACCAGATTCAGATTTTTCATGATAATCAGCACGCTGTCTGAAAGTTCTTTTCTGCTCATAAACACTTTTCTCCTGATCCTACTGCCACTTGTCTACTCCAAATTCCTCTACGTTCTCCTTTGTAACCAGCTCCACAGGCATCATAATCTTCTTTTCCACTTCTTCCCCGTCCAGCAGTTTATAAATTACCTCCGCCGCCATATTTCCAAGCTCCGTGGGAAACTGTGCCACCGTGGCCTTCATCATATCCGCATAAATCAGCGCTTTTGCATCCGGATAAGCGTCCACTCCATACACATCCACGCGCTCCAGGATACCATTGTCGTCCAGAGCCGCCACAACGCCCACACCTGTGGGATCGTTCAGGCAGAATACATTGTCAAATACCACGCCCTCGTCAATGGCTTCCTGCAATTTCGGCATAGCGATCTCCGCCTGGCCCTCACACTCAATCTTGCGGACAATCTCTATGCTCTCCCGGGTACTGATAGTATCAATAAATCCCTGCACCCGTTCCTGTCCGGATTTTGTGGCCTCGTGGGTCATGATAATCAGCTTTGCTTCCCTGCACTGGGACAGAAAATATTCGCCGGCTATGCTTCCCGCTTTGTAATTATCCGAAGTGATGGTGCAGTCTGCCAGTTCCTCGTCTGAAACATTCGTATCCACCACCACAATATACACTCCCTGGGCCTTTGCCTTTTTCAGAACCTCCGACAGGCTTGTCCAGTCCACGGGCGTGATTACAAGGACGTCAATGTCCTCCTCAAGCATTTCCTCGATCTGTTCGATCTGCCTCTCGGCGCTCAGAGCCGGATTGCGCAGAATCACCCTGTCGCCCTTTGCCTCCACCTGCGCATTCAGCGCCTCGCTTATAATCTCATAGAACTCATTGTTCATCGTCATATAGCTCTCGCCGATCAGACGGGCATTTTTTTGCTGGTTCAGTGAAAAATCTCTCCTGGTCGCTCCCAGAAAAATGATCAGTCCTATCGCCGCAGCGTTTGCCAGAACCAGCATCACCCAGAATATTTTTTTATACTTATTCGACTCCATCTGTTCCTCTGTTTTCAAAATTTCACCGGCATAGCGCCTGCCGCAGGAAAAAACAGAGAACGGTATCCACGCCGTTCTCTGTATTCACCTTAGCATGCAACATGATAAAGTAAGTTCGTATTCTAGTCTTTCTGTAGTAAATCAGTCTTTTGCGGGCGGATATTCATTGCAGAGCAGGCGGTAGGGCGCTTCGTCCTCCTCAATCGTCGGAAAACGTCCCAGCGGCTCGTAGAAACGGTTGTCCGTGTTGTCGTCGTTGCACATGGACACCTCGCCGATCAGCACCTTCTGTGAATCCTTCGGTATCACAAATTCATGATAGTAATACGGATACAGGGAAAGGCTCTCTCCCGGTTTCAGAATGACATCGGATCCCGCCGGCACCATGTAACGCCGTCCGTCCTTGCAGATCTCCACGTCCGTGTCAAGAAGTTCTCCCTCGTTCTCACGGTTTGCATTCCACAGGTGGAAAATGATGTCCCCGCCTCCGCGATTAATGATGTCTTCCATCTTGTTCCAGTGGAAATGGTTCGGGGATACCTGCCCCGGATACAGCATCATGATCTTCTCCGCATAGCTCTTTGTATATTTCGGATTATGTACGTTGCCGTTGCGGATCGTAATCAGGGAAAGCCCCTTTGTCTCGAAATTGCCTTCGCCGTAGTCCGTGATATCCCAGCCCAGGGCGTTGTCGCGGATCTCGTCATACTCGTGTCCCTTCGTCTCCCATTCCTCGGGCGTAAAGCTTAAGAATGGCGGCAGTGCAAACCGGTACTCCGCAAGCATCGCCTCAAACTCTTTGATGATACTGTTGATCTTTGATCGTTTCATTTGGTTTGTCCTCCTACATTATATAATACGGGCATTAGATGCCGTACTTCTCTCTGTACTCCTCAATCTGCTCCCGGGTCGGGATGGAAACGATTGCTCCCTTTCCCTGCACGCAGATGCAGCCCGATACATTGCCGTATTCCATCGCAGCCTTTACCACCTCCGGCGTAAGGTCCGCCGGACTTTCTATGCCTTCAAATCTCAGCTTGGACAGAAAACCTCCCCAGAACGCATCGCCGGCGCCCGTAGCGTCCACCGCTTTCACCTTGTGGCCGTGGATACGGATCACCTCTCCATTGATAAACGCCTGCGCTCCG
Organism: Eubacteriales bacterium; assembly: GCA_030524785.1. Lineage (GTDB taxonomy): Bacteria > Bacillota > Clostridia > Lachnospirales > Lachnospiraceae > Marvinbryantia. Next base: position 11,784 of record JAUNFZ010000013.1, on the reverse strand, counting down.
TCCGCACCAAGCGTCTCAATAATTACCGTAATGCCGTATTTCTTCATCAGCTCCGGAAGGGCAGCCTCTCCGCCCATCATTTCCACTTCTTCCTCAGAAATTTTCAGCATATCCACATAGGGCAGAATCTTCATTACCGCCGCCGTACACGCCTGAATATCATCGTTCCACATTAAATTGCGGTAGTTTACGTCGAAGCTCACAAGCTTTCCTTTTTCATGGCCAAGGCGCAGCGCTTTCGCTGTGGCAGACCCCACCGGCTCTGCGGAAAGAGAGCAGGAACCCGCATGGACAATCACGGAATTTTCAATGTCCTCCTCCTTTACCTCATCCTCAGACAAGAACATATCCGCGCCAGGTTTTCTGGCAAAGGTGAATTTGCGCTCGCCGTCCTCCGCCAGCGTGACAAACGCCATTGTCGTAATTGCCTCCCCACACAGCTTCGGGCAGGCCGCCGTTACATGATACTCCTTTAAAGTATCCATCAGAAAATGGCCGAAGTCGTCGTCGCCCACCTTGCAGCACATGCTGGCTTCCAGTCCGTTCTTGGCAACTGCAATCACCACATTTGCCGGAGCTCCGCCTGCTTTTCTGATATAGCTGGCCTGCTCGCTGCCCGGTATAAAGTCGATGACCATTTCCCCAATACTGTACACATCCGTCATACCTGTCTCCTCCATTTTTTCTTTAAAGTTTTTCTTTTTCAGTACCTTCTGCTTTATAGCTACAGTATAGCTCCTGCATTTGGTAAAGTCAATATACTAACTTAAGTTTTTGCATCACCAGTTCCGCCATGCATAGAAAATGAACAGACAGACCTTGCAAGCTTGCTTGCTATGGGATGTCTTTTCATTTTTGAATGGGCGGAACGCCCATTCAGCCGCAACCGCAAGCTGCGTTAGCAGCGGTAGACTGCGTAGCAGGCTAGGTTGCGGCCTGTATGGCCGGCGGGGCTACAGACTGCATAGCAGGCGGGGTTGCGGCCTGCATGGCCGGCAAAGCGGCAGACTGCGTAGCAGGCGAGACGGCGGCCTGCATGGCCGGCGAGTCTACAGCAGCTCTCCGTGATAAACCATATTGATGATATTGCACGCTGCCCCCAGTACCTGGGTCTGATGAAGAAAATACGTTTTTTTCACCGGCACCAGAATGTTTCCGTTTCCAAACCGCTTTTTGTTGATATCCTGCTCAATCATCTGTATGTATTTATCCGGCCAGCTGCAGCAATCCATGCACAGGAGGACGATTTGAGAGTTTAATATATTCAAAACGCTTAAAATACCGCTGCAAAGATCTGCCACTACCTCCCGCATAATGGCGTCTACCCTGGGATCCTCCGTCATACGGCAGAACTCATCATAGGTCAGGTCAAGTCCGGTAGCTTCGCAAAAACGTCTTCTTGTCTCCATGGAATTGACATACTGTTCCAGGCAGCCAAGGTTTCCACAGATGCATCGCTTCCCGTGGCTGTCTATAGAAACATGGCCGATCTCCGGCGCGTAACCGTTATGGCTGTGCATCCTTCTGCCCTCCACCAGGATGCCGCATCCCACGCCCCGGCTCACTCCCACCAGCAAAATGTCCTGATAGCCCCTGCCGTTGCCGTAAAGCTGTTCCGCCAGGACCGCGCTCTGATTGTCATGGTCAAAACTCACCGGCAGCCCGTAGCGTTCCTCCAGGTGCGCCCGCAGTTTTACATTCCTGATGTCGTTGAAATACAGCGGCCGGACGATCACGCCTTCTTTCACATCCACCGCTCCAATCGACGCGGCTCCGATACCTGCCACATTTGTCTCGCCCTCCAGCACCCTGTCCAGGAGCGAAAAAACGTCCTCCATCAATTCCTTTTCATTTTGACAGTCCCGATCAATTCTCTCCGACTTCAGCACATGCAGTTCCATATCGCATAACACTGCCTGGCAGAATCCCCGCTGAACCAGTATCCCGGCGTACCGCGGGGCTCTTGGGGAAATGCCGAGGCTGATCGGGTTTCTGCCCAGGCTTGCCGGATTTTTATCCAGATCATTTTTTTCGATCAGATAGTCCTTCTCAATGAGTTCGTTGACGATCTGGGTGATCGCCATTTTCGTAAGGCCCGTAGCCCGGGCAAGCTCTACTCTGGAGGCGCACTGGCCCGTCGCAATCAGCTTCAGTACCAGGCCCCTGTTTGTCTTTTTCTGATGTTCTCTGTTTACGCCCAGTTTCGACATTCTGTCCTACCCCTCCGTTTCCGGCGTATCATATCCGCCGGCTTTCGGTACAGCCTTATATGTCCTGACACGCTTTGCCTGCACGATAAATCTGGTCGCCTCATTGCCGGTACAGGTGGAGAGCGTAACGACGGTATCGCCGTATCCCACCTGAAGGCTGCTCTTAATCCAGGATTGATTTTTTGCCAGATTCAAAAAGCTCTGAAACTCCTGGGAATCGGCAAAGGTGATCTGGTAGCTGCTGCTGTATGCGTCCACCTCCGCAGCGGAAAAAATTTCGTATTTATAGATCCTGGAAGGCGTATAAATCCAGAAATAAGGGCTCTTATCCACAGTTTCCTGCTCGCCGTATTTTTTCAGAATCCCGAACATAGAACCGTTTTTCATATTGTGGCCGTAAACAATATTATTGCGGTTGGAAAAATTGCTGTGATTCAGGTAATCCAGGAAGATGGATCCCGCAAAATTGTCCTGTCCCAGGAACGTTCTATGCAGATAGTACTCATTGTCTGTCCCCTGTACAATGGGATAATTAATATCTATGGCCTCCATCTCAAGCCATCCGATAATATCTTCGTTCATCGCCAGCAGGCTATCAAAATCAATGGGATTTTCCATCTGCTCAAATTCTTTGCCGCCGGTTTCTTCCCTCAGCACAGCGTCTCCCCACTCGTCCTCGCCCATCGTTTCATTCTCAGCCATGACGTCCTCCACAAAGCCTTCCGTCTCTTTGTTTGTATCCGCATATGCCTCCAGGCTGCCGTACTCGTCTGTCCCTGCTTTATAATCAAAATAGATGGTAATCAGCTGGTATCCCGCATAGCAGAATACGCCCAGAGCCACGAGGAGAATCACTGTGCTGATCACATTCCCGATGCTGCCCTTTTTCTGTTTTCTCTTTTTCCGTTCTCTGCTGTTTCCCGCCATAGATTTCTACCTCCGTCTGATTGATGTCCGGCGCTTGGGCTCCAGTGCCGTCAGCGCCGGCAGGTAAACAGTAAATGTCGTGAAATACCGGTCGCTGAAAGCCTCAATCCTGCCCCCGTGCAGCTCTACGATCTGCTTGGCGATCGAAAGCCCCAGGCCCGCGCCTCCTGTCTGGCTGCTGCGGGCATTGTCCACACGGTAAAATTTTTCAAAAATTGCTTTTAGTTTCTGTTCCGGTATCTGATGGCCCTGATTTGTAAAGGAGATGATGATCTCGTCCTCCAGAAGCTTCGCCCGGATCTTAATCTCCGTGTCTTTGTAGCTATAGGCAATGGCGTTTCGCAGAAGATTGTCAAACACCCTTGCCAGCTTGTCCGGATCTCCGTTCACCATCAGATTTTCATCAGCGTCCACCTGGCAGGTCATATATTTTTCCGCCAGTACGCCGTAGCTTTCATCTGCAAGCTGCTCCAGCATCACGGAAAGATTCAGCTTTTCTTTTTCCAGCACGATATCCTGCAGATTGAACCGCGTGATCTCAAAAAACTCATTAATCAGCTCTTTCAGCCGCACAGCCTTCTCCAGAGAAATATGAATGTATTTTTCTCTCTCCTCCTCCGGCATGTTTTTCTGGCTGTCCAGCATAGTAAGATACGCCACAATGGACGTCAGCGGCGTTTTCAGGTCGTGAGCCAGATATACCACCAGGTCATTTTTTTTCTGTTCACTCTCGGCAGCGGCTCTTTCCTTCCGCTTCAGCGTCATCTTAAGCCCCGTCAGCTTGTCGGAGATCGGCTGAAGCTCCGGCACAAGCCTGATCGGTTCCTCATTGTCCTCCCGAACGTCGTCAATCGCCTGCTCCACATTTTCCAGATAATGCAGCAGACGCTTGATCGACAGATTATAAAAAATCAGAAACAATATCACAAACCCAATCGCCAGGAAAAGAAATTTATTGTCCATAAAAATCTTTCCATAGAGCTCGTCCGCTGTCTTCCAGTCCAAATGCAGCCCGGTAAATACCCGCATCATAAGGTCTGTAAAAATATTCTGAAAAATACCGTCAATAAAAAAGCGGACAATCCCATAGCCCACCACCAGCGTCAGCAGCGCCACCAGCGCAGTTTGAATGAGAATTGTCCTCTTTAGTTTCTTATAGCTACTTTTCAACCTTGTATCCAACTCCCCAGACGGTCTTGATAAAATCCGACTTGCCCATTTTCTCCCGCAGATGGCGGATATGCACCATTACCGTATTGTTGCTCTGCTTGTAATACTTCTCATGCCACACCTGCTCAAAAAGATTTTCCGAACTGATTACCTGCCCCCGGTTCTCGCAGAGAATCCAGAGAATGTCAAATTCTATGGGCGTCAGAGTAAGCTCCCTCTCATAAAATGTACATTCATGCGTATTACGGTTCATTACCAGGCCGCCGAAATCAATGACGTCATCCTGGGGCTTGCCGCCGTCGTTGTATTTTGTGGAACGGCGAAGCTGCGCCTTCACCCTGGCAATCAGTTCCAGGGGATTAAAGGGCTTTTCAATATAATCATCCGCTCCAAGGGTCAGCCCGTTGATCTTGTCCATATACTCGGTCTTCGCCGTCAGCATAATCACGGGAAAAGTATGGGTCTCCCGTATTTTCTGCAGAATCGTAAAGCCGTTAATATCGGGAAGCATCACGTCCAGGATCGCCAGATCCGGCTTTTCATTTTCCACCGCCTCCAGAGCATCCCGTCCGTTGTAGCATTTTACTACCTCAAAATTTTCATTTTTCAGATATAATCCTATGACGTCTGCAATCTCCAGCTCGTCATCCACTATTAGTATCTTTCCGGGCATCAATGCCCCTCCTCCCCTGTAAATTCTCTCTATCCTTCGCAGTTTCCGACTGTTCTCGGGAACGGAATCACGTCGCGGATATTCCCGACTCCCGTCAGATACATCACGCAGCGCTCAAATCCAAGTCCAAAGCCCGCGTGACGCGTGGAACCGTATCTGCGCAGGTCGAGGTAGGCATGATAGTCCTCCTCTTTCAATCCCAATTCATTCATGCGCGCCAGCAGTTTCTCATAGCTGTCTTCACGCTGACTGCCCCCGATGATCTCTCCGATTCCCGGCACAAGGCAGTCCATCGCCGCCACGGTTTTTCCGTCGTCATTGAGCTTCATATAAAACGCCTTGATCTCCTTGGGATAATCCGTAACAAATACCGGACGCTTAAACACCTGCTCCGTCAGATACCGCTCGTGCTCCGTCTGCAGATCGCAGCCCCAGCTTACCTTATATTCAAAATTATCGTTGTTTTTCTCAAGTATCTCAATGGCCTCCGTATAGGTTACGTGACCAAACTCTGAATTTACCACGCCTTTCAGACGCTCCAGCAGCCCCTTATCCACAAAAGAGTTAAAAAATGCAAGCTCCTCCGGCGCATTTTCCATCACATACCGGATCACGTACTTGAGCATATCCTCCGCCAGAATCATGTCGTCTTTCAGATCTGCAAAGGCAATCTCCGGCTCAATCATCCAAAATTCTGCCGCATGACGCGTTGTATTGGAATTTTCTGCCCGGAAGGTAGGGCCAAACGTATAAATATTGCGGAAAGCCTGGGCATACATCTCGCCGTTTAACTGTCCGCTGACCGTCAGATTTGTGGCCTTTCCAAAAAAGTCTTTGGAGTAATCCACCTTTCCGTCTTCTGTTCTTGGAGGATTCTCTATATCCAGGGTCGTCACCTGGAACATTTCACCAGCTCCCTCGCAGTCGCTTCCGGTAATCAGCGGCGTGTGTACATACACAAAATCCCTCTCCTGGAAGAATTTATGAATCGCATAGGCCGTCAGCGAGCGCACCCGAAACGTCGCCTGAAATATATTCGTGCGGGGACGCAGGTGAGAAATCGTGCGCAGAAACTCCACACTGTGGCGCTTTTTCTGCAGGGGATAATCCGGCGCGGAAGCGCCCTCCACCGTCACCTCATCCGCCTGGATCTCAAAGGGCTGCTTTGCCTGGGGCGTCGCCACCAGCGTACCCTTTACTATCACCGCCGCGCCCACATTCAGCCGGCAGATTTCCTGAAAGTTATCCATCTTATCGTGAAAAACAATCTGCAGCGTTTCAAAAAAAGTTCCGTCGTGCAGCACCAGAAAGCCAAAGGTTTTGGAATCGCGCACGCTCCTTATCCAGCCGCCGACCGTAATCTCTTTGTCCAGATACTTCTCTCTTTCCCGATATATTTCTCTTACCGTCACAAGTTCCATGTTTTATGTTCTCCTATATCCTTTTCTGGTAGTATTCCTTTATTTAGTATAGCTTATTTTGGAGATTTTGCAATCGCTTTTTCGAGACCGGGCAGAAGAAATGACCCAATCGGCAAGCGCCGGGCAGAATCCCGCCCGGCACTTGCTCTTTTCCACGAAATCTTCACTGGCGGGTGTGCCCCTTCCCGCATTTCTTTTGGCCCAAAGGGCGCGTAGCAGCACATTCTCTACTTCAGCAAAGTTTTCGTGTACTTTAATTCAATATAATAGCTTTTCCAAATTCTTCTTTCAAAGCCCGCACATTCAGCTCGTTACTTACTGGAAATCAATAATATCTGCCCAGTGCAGAAGAAATTCTTTTTCTTCCGGGATTCTCTTGGTGAGCTGCGCGGCAGCCGCCACAGGCATCCATTTCTGCACATACTGTTTCGCAGTGTCGCTCTTGCGGCAGAAAATGTCAAGATACAGATCCGCTGCCTTCTTGTCCTTCAGGGCAAACTGCAGATAGGTAATCGCAGCGTCGCCGCTGGCATTTCCCTGAGTAGCATGAGCCCAGTCCACAATTGCCATCTTTCCGTCCGGGCCAACGAGCACGTTGCTGGGATTGTAGTCGCCGTGGCAGAGCTTTGTGTGATTCGGCATGGAATCCAGACGCGTACACAGCTCATAGCGCGTGGTAGCGTCCAGGACGTCGCGCAGGCTGTTGATTTTGCGGTTAAATTTGTCTTTCTGCAGGGTCAGAAGCGGTGCTTTCTTTGCGTGCATGGAAAGCTGCAGATCCACAAACTGTTCCATATATGTTTCCAGGTTTGCCGGATCTTCCTGCATCATCTGCTCCATGGTTTTTCCTTCCATGTACTCGATGGCGATAGCCCAGCCGCCCTCCATCTCACATACTTCCAAAACCTTCGGGATCTCCAGTCCGCTTTCCTCTACACGGGCCTGGCACAGGGCCTCATTAAACACGTTCGCTTTGCCGTGTTCTTTTGTAAACACCTTGACAATACGTTCGCCGTCCTTATACACTTTCTTATACGGGCGCTCTACAATCAGTTCTTTTTCCTTCATCATAATCCCTCCCATTACTTTCTATCTTCTCCGTAGTAAGCCTTCAGATAAATCTCCTTCAGCTCAGACATTAACGGGTATCTCGGGTTTGCTCCGGTACACTGGTCGTTGAAGGCCTGCTCGGTCATATCGTCCAGAGTATCCAGGAAATATTTTTCATCCACGCCGTATTCCCTGATTGTCGGCTTAATCTCAATCGTTCTCATCAGCTCATCCAGCTTCGCCAGCAGCTTTTCAAAGACTTCCCCGTCCGTTTTGCCGCTTAATCCCACGTAACGGCCAATCTCCGCGTAGCGGGCCAGAGCATGCGGATACTGATACTGGGGGAAGGTTCCCATCTTTGTGGGCACTTCCGCGCTGTTGTAACGCATTACCTCCAGAAGCACGAGAGCATTTGCGATACCGTGGGGCAGGTGATGGAACGCCCCCAGCTTATGGGCCAGCGAATGGTTTACTCCCAGGAATGCATTTGCAAAAGCCATACCTGCCATGCAGGAAGCATTTGCCATATGATCCCTCGCCTCCACATCGTTTCCATCCTTATAGGCTCTCGGCAGGTAATCAAATACCAGCTTGATCGCCTTCAGCGCCAGGCTGTCTGTATAATCAGAAGCCATCACAGAAACATATGCCTCGATCGCGTGCGTCATTACGTCGATTCCGGAAGCGCATGTCAGACCTTTCGGCGCGCTCATCATATTGTCGGTATCCACAATAGCCATATTCGGCATCAGCTCATAGTCTGCCAGCGGCCATTTGATGCCCGTTTCCTTATCCGTAATGATGGCAAAGGGCGTCACCTCGGAACCTGTGCCGGAAGATGTGGGAATCGCCACAAAATAAGCTTTCTTGCCCATCTTCGGGAAGGTGTAAATTCTCTTTCTGATATCCATGAAATCCATGGACATATCCTCAAAGTCTGCGTCCGGATTCTCGTAGAGCACCCACATGATCTTGCCCGCATCCATGGCGGAACCGCCGCCCAGGGCTATGATGCAGTCCGGTTCAAAAGCACGCATTGCCGCTGCTCCCGCCTTTGCGCTTGCCAGAGACGGATCCGGCTCCACATCGGAAAAGCAGGTATGAACAATGCCCATCTGATCCAGTTTTTCCTCAATCTTTTTTGTATATCCATTCCTGTAAAGGAAAGAGTCAGTCACAATAAAGCAACGTTTCTTGCCCATCACCGTGCCAAGCTCATCCAGCGCAACCGGCATACAGCCTTTTTTAAAGTAAACCTTTTCCGGCGTTCTCATCCAAAGCATATTCTCTCTCCTTTCGGCAACCGTCTTGATATTGATCAAATGCTTCACTCCCACGTTCTCAGATACAGAGTTTCCTCCCCAGGAACCGCATCCCAGTGTCAGAGACGGAACGAGCTTAAAGTTGTACAGATCACCGATACCACCCTGAGAAGACGGTGTATTTATAAGGATACGGCAAGTTTTCATTGCCGCCGCATGTTTCGCCATCTTTTCCTTCTCATTCACATTGATGTACAGAGAGGACGTATGACCATAACCGCCGTCAGCCACCAGGCGCTCCGCTTTTTCAATGGCCTCGTCAAAGGTTTTCGCCTTGTACATTGCAAGAACCGGAGAAAGTTTTTCGTGGGCAAATTCCTCGCTGATGTCCACCGATTCCACTTCGCCGATCAGAATCTTTGTTTCCTCGGGCACCGTAACGCCCGCCATTGCCGCAATCGTCGCTGCCTTCTGACCCACGATCTTGGCGTTCAGAGCGCCGTTGATGATAATGGTCTTTCTTACCTTCTCAATCTCATCTTTTTTCAGGAAATAACAGCCTCTGTACTGAAATTCCTTTTTCACTGCCGCATAGACGCCCTCCAGCACTGTTACTGACTGCTCGGAGGCGCAGATCATACCGTTGTCGAAGGTCTTGGAATGAATAATCGAATTGACCGCCAGACGCACATCCGCCGTATCGTCGATAATCACCGGCGTATTTCCTGCGCCTACGCCCAGTGCCGGTTTTCCAGAGGAATATGCTGCTTTTACCATACCCGGACCACCGGTCGCCAGAATAATATCGGCTTCCTTCATCACCAGATTTGTAAGCTCCAGGCTGGGTACGTCGATCCAGCCGATAATTCCTTCCGGAGCTCCCGCTTTCACAGCCGCTTCAAGAACAACCTTCGCGGCTTCAATGGTACATCCCTTTGCCCTGGGATGAGGGCTGATGATAATCGCGTTTCTTGTCTTTAACGCAATCAGTGTTTTAAATATTGCTGTGGAGGTCGGATTCGTCGTCGGGATAACCGCGGCAATCAGGCCGATCGGCTCAGCAATTTTTTTGATTCCGTAAACGCTGTCTTCTTCGATTACGCCGCAGGTCTTTGTATTTTTATAGGCGTTATAGATATACTCAGACGCATAGTGGTTTTTAATCACTTTATCTTCTACGACGCCCATGCCGGTTTCCGCCACTGCCATCTTCGCCAGCGGAATACGCATCTTGTCTGCCGCCGTGGCAGCCGCTTTAAAGATTTTGTCAACCTGTTCCTGTGTATAGGCGGCAAAAACTTTCTGCGCTTCCTTCATGGCTGCAATTTTTTTCTCCAGCGCTTCCGGGGTGTCAATCAAATGGTTCTCTGTTGCCTTGTTACCCGTCATAATGATTCCTCCCATGAAATTTTAATTGTTAATTTTTTAACCATCCACAGCATATCACTTTGTTAAATGTTTGTCAAGTATTGTTTTTAAGTTATCGGCAGCTCACTGCTATTTTTCGCATCACATCCCTGTCCACCGCATAGGGGCAATTTTTCAGCTTGGCCTGATTTTCCATCATGGCGTCCGCCATAAGCAAAAGCTTCTCCTCCTCGATTTCCAGCCTGCCGCAGACGGCATAATAAAATTCTTCAAATTCATCCACATCCGAAAATCCGGCGGTGCCCAGAACGGCACTTTGATCCTCAGCAAAGCTCTGCCGCAAATATCCGGAGAGGAAAAATCCCACCGCCCTGCCATGGGGTATCCCAAACTCGCAGGTCAGCGGATAACTCAGTCCATGGGGCAGCGATGTTCCCGTATGGCAGATCGCCATTCCCGCCATGGTGGAAGCGTTCATCAGATTGCGGTAATCCTCCGGCCCGGCCTGCCGTTTTCCAAGCAGCACATCTTTGCTGCGGCTCCAGATGCGAAGTCCCTCCCGCACACACATACGGCTGTAATCCGTCGCGTTCGTATTGATATAGCTCTCCGCCAGATGGGCAAAGGCGTCCACTGCTGTATTGCCTATCACTGTTTTGGGCGCAAAAGCCAGATATCCCGGATCGGACAGCGCCAGCGCCGGAAAAATCTTGTGAGGGATAGAACCCTTTACACCCATATCCGGACGCGTCAGCACCGAGACAGCCGTAGCCTCTGAACCAGTGCCGCAGGTGGTGGGAACCACTGCCACCGGCACCGCAGAAGAATCCGCTCCCTTTGTGTAAAGATAGGACTTATCCTGTTCACTATGAAACATCATCAGCGCCACGGCCTTCGCCGCATCCATTGCGGAACCTCCGCCAATACCAATAACAAAATCCGCCTGTGCCCTAAGCCCCGCATCCCGGGCTTTCATAACGGTTTCCACAGACGGATTTTCTTCTACTTCATCAAAGAGCGTCCAGAAAACGCCCTCCGAGGACAGGGCTTCCTGCACGTCATCCAGGGAACCATTCAGTTTCGCTGAATGTCTCCCTGTAACGATCAAAGCCCTGCGGCCCAGCTGTGCCAGCTCTTTTTTGTGTCTGAGCACACAGCCGTCCTCCTCGTAAATTTTTACAGGCATATAAAAATACATCTTCTTACCATTTACTTTCCAACGCTCTGAAGATAAGCGTTAAGTCTTGCCACCAGCAGATCTGCCGGGATTCCATGAACCATTGCCGCCTCCTCAAGAGATTCCATCTGTGAGGATGGGCATCCAACGCAGTGCATACCGCTTGCCATCAGTACTCCCGCCATATTCTGATCTAACTGAAGGATCTCTCCAATCAGCATGTCCTTCGTAACTGCCATTTTTCTGACCTCCTGTTGTTTCCCGCGCGATTTGCTGCGGATATTTTTACATCTATGAGTATAATGCGAAATTTCTGCAGCGTCAAGAGGCGGTCTGCTCCCGCTCCTTTTCTTACTGCACGATATCCACTGTGCCGTCCGAGTAGTATATCTGCCAGTAGCCCGTTCCGCTTCCATCGCAGTTTTCAAAGTATTCCCGGCGTACTTCTACTCTGTCGCCGCCTGACGGCGCCTCAGTGGCCGCCGGAGCTTCCGTCTGAGGAGCTTCCGTCGCCGGAGCCTCTGTG
>JAUNFZ010000012.1 GCA_030524785.1 Eubacteriales bacterium | reverse complement strand
GGAAACAATGCCAAAACTGGAAAACGATGTCAAAACTGGCAGACAATGCAAACTCCGAAGAAAGTTCGTGCATCTGCTGACCGGCACCGGGTATAGTAACAGCATAGCCTGAATCGGAGAAAAAGTAAAGAGAAACATAAGAAATACTTATATATAATATAAACAATATTGATTATACTTATAAGATGAATCAGTGTATAATGTAGGAGTATGTGACGGCAGTGCCGTTCGGAAAAAGTGCGTATGCCGCAGCCTGCGGGCAGAAGCGGTACGCCGATAAGGAGGATGTTATGGTACAGGCAGTTGTAGGGGCCAATTGGGGAGACGAGGGAAAAGGGAAGATTACAGATATGCTTGCCGAGAAAGCGGACATTATTGTGCGTTTTCAGGGAGGAGCGAACGCAGGACACACCATAGTGAACGATTATGGCAAGTTTGCGCTGCACACGCTGCCCTCCGGCGTATTTTACGGTCACACCACCAGCATTATCGGAAACGGCGTGGCGCTGAATATTCCCGTGCTGTTCAATGAGATAAAGAGCATTGTGGACCGGGGTGTACCGATGCCGAAAATTTTGGTTTCTGACCGCGCCCAGATGGTAATGTCCTACCATATCGCATTTGACCAGTATGAGGAAGAACGTCTGGCGGGTCATTCCTTCGGCTCCACAAAGTCGGGGATCGCTCCCTTTTATTCAGATAAATATGCGAAGATCGGCTTCCAGGTCAGCGAACTTTTTGACGAGGAGCTTTTAAAAGAAAAGACAGTTCGTGTCTGCGAGCAGAAGAATGTGATTCTGGAACATCTTTATCACAAGCCGGCGATTCGTCCGGAGGATCTTCTGGAGGAGTTACATTCCTACCGTGAGATGGTTGCGCCTTATGTGTGCGATACCGCTGCATTTTTGTGGGATGCTATAAAGGAAGGAAAAAATATTCTGCTGGAGGGCCAGCTTGGCTCTTTAAAGGATCCGGATCATGGAATTTACCCCATGGTAACTTCATCCTCCACATTGGCGGCTTATGGAGCTATCGGCGCGGGGATTCCGCCCTATGAGATCAAAAAGATTGTTACCGTAGTGAAGGCATATTCCAGCGCTGTGGGTGCGGGCGCTTTTGTCAGCGAGATCTTTGGCGAGGAAGCGGACGAGCTTCGCCGCAGAGGCGGCGACGGCGGCGAATACGGCGCTACCACAGGAAGACCGCGGCGTATGGGATGGTTTGACTGCGTGGCTTCAAAGTATGGCTGCCGTATGCAGGGCACGACAGATGTCGCCTTTACGGTGCTGGACGTTCTGGGATATCTTGACGAGATCCCGGTGTGTGTGGGATATGAGATCGACGGAGAAGTGACGAAGGAATTTCCCACAACCTGGAAGCTGGAAAAGGCAAAACCCGTACTCACCTCCCTGCCGGGGTGGAAATGCGATATCCGGGGAATCCGAAACTATGAAGATCTGCCGGAAAACTGCCGCAAGTATATTGAGTTTGTGGAGAAGGAAATCGGCTTTCCGATTACAATGGTTTCCAATGGACCGGGAAGAAACGATATTATTTACAGATAACAGCGGAAATGATGATTACAGGACGGCGCAGCAAAAGCTGCGCCGTTTTTTAGCCTGTTACGCCTTCCATCTGAGAAGCCGCAGGGAGTTTAAGATCACGCACACAGAGGAAGCGTTGTGAAGAATAGCGCCGGGCACAATGGAGAGAAGTCCCAGGCTTGACAGAAGGATTCCTGCCAGGTTTACCAGACAGGCAAAGAGAAAAATGTTTTCCAGAATGATGGTTCTGGCTTTGCGCGTCAGGGCAAAGGTGTAGGACAGGGCACAGACGTCGCCGCCGGTCAGAATAATATCTGCAGTCCGGTGAAAACCGATGGTAAGGCCATTGTCTGTCATTACCAGATTTTCGTTGGAGGTAAGCCCCCGGGGAACTACGGTAAGCCCAAGGTGTTCCATCTCTGACACGGCCTTTTCTATGCCGGGAGACTGGCTGACTGCCAGATCAAGGTACACAGATTTTGCGGCGCCGCATCGCTCCACCGTTCCTCCGTCAGGCAGGATAATGCCGTGTCTGGCAGCGTTGCCGACACAGGGCAGTACGGCGGCAGGGCTTGAGAGCACCAGAGAGCAGGGGCAGGCGATTACCAGAATCGCCATTACCCGATGAATGTCCCAGGTAATGAAAAATACAAGAACGCAGATACCCAGAATTACAGGGAGGAAATAGCGGGAAAAGCGATCGGCAAGACGCTGTACATTTCCCTTTTCGCTGAGTAGAACGCTGTCCCCGTCGTAGGCGTCTGCGGGAATCGCAGCGATCAGTTCGTTCACTGTAAGCTGAGTTTTTTTCATTGTATAGTCTTCCAGGGCTTCCCCGAGGAGCATCATAAAGGAGACTTCCGCACCCTCCATAAATTCACCGGTGAACACCGTCCCGATAAGGGCAAGCACTACCAGAATACCGGTGGTGATCTGCTTTGTATGCCATAGAGACGACAGCGCATCAAAAAGAACACATCCTCCGCCTACTGCCAGAGGAATCAGGGCAGCGGGAAAAGGCAGAGGAAGCGCCAACACTTCATCTGCCGTAACTGCAAGAACAATTAAAATTAGTACGAGCACCGGGAGGCGAAAAGCCTCCCAGAACAGTTTCTTATTCATAGAATCAACCCCTTTTAGAGTAATTGTATGCCATGTTTCGCCGTTTCTTTGCGCACGTCTTCAGGCCACAGGGAAACCTGAACTTCACCGATGTGCGCTTTGCGCAGATAAAACATACAGATGCGGGACTGTCCGATGCCGCCCCCGATGGTGTAGGGCAGCTTTTTCTCCAGAATGGATTTCTGGAAGGGAAGCGCGGCCCGCTCCGGGCAGCCGGCAAGATCAAGCTGTCTTTTCAGCGCGTCTTCATCCACACGAATCCCCATGGAGGAGAGTTCCAGAGCAATATCAAGCACCGGATAATAAACAATGATATCTCCGTTTAAGGACCAGTCGTCGTAATCCGGGGCCCGGCCGTCGTGCTTTTCGCCGGAGGCTAAAATGCCGCCGATCTGCATAATAAAGACGGCGCCCTTATCCTTTGCAATTTGGTATTCGCGCTCCTTTGGCGAGGTGCCGGGATACATATCTTCCAGTTCCTGGGAAGTGATGAAGTAAATTTCCTTTGGCAGAATTTCCTCGATATAGTCGTATTGGATTGCCATATATTTTTCTGTTTTCTTCAGCGCTTTGTAAACGGAGCGTACGACTTCTTTTAAAGTTTCCGCGTTGCGTTCTTCTTTGGAAATAATTTTTTCCCAATCCCACTGATCTACGTAAATGGAATGAATATTGTCAGTATCCTCGTCCCGGCGGATGGCGCTCATATCGGTATAAAGCCCTTCCCCGTGGGAAAAGCCGTATTTTTTCAGAGCGTAGCGCTTCCATTTTGCCAGAGAGTGTACGATTTCCGCTTCTTTATCGTTCTGTTCTTTGATGCCGAAAGCCACCGGGCGTTCCACGCCGTTTAAATTGTCGTTTAAGCCGGATTCCGGCTCTACAAACAGCGGGGCCGATACGCGCAGCAGATTCAGCCGGCTGGCAAGAGACTGCTGAAAAAAGTCCTTCACGGTTTTGATGGCGACCTGCGTATCGTGCAGGTTCAGGCTTGAACGGTAGTTTTCGGGAATCATTAAATGTTCCATAAATATGCACCTCTCTTTTTGCTTCTAACAAGTATAGCAGATTTCGGGAAAAAAGCAAGGAACTATCCTTCCTGCTTTAAAATGTAATCAAAGATTGCGTTTTTCGACATATTCAAATGGTGCTGCATGGCGGCGGAGGCCGCCTTCCAGTCGTTTTTCAGAGCGGCGTCCACAATGGTGATATGCTCCTGAACGGTCGCCTCGAGACGCGGCTTTGAAGCGCGCCCGGAAACCACCCGGGTACGGCGGATCTGGCTGCCGATGGTGGAGTACAGATTGCGAAAATAGGAATTTTGGGAGGCGTCGATAAATACCTGGTGAAAGCTTTCGTCCATGAGGTCATAGGAGTAATCCTTTGTCTTTCCATCCAGATAATCGTGATACAGACGATAATAATGAAGCCATATGTCCGGCGGTACCTGGCTGCCGTAGTGCTTTACCACATAAGGCTCTAAAAGGCTTCGCGTCTCATAGAGCATATTCAGCTCCCTGACGGTGATTTCCGAGATAACAATTCCTTTTTTGGGCATAATCCGAATCAGCCCCTCCTGTTCCAGGCGGCTTAAGGCATCCCGGATGGGAGTGCGGCTCATATGAATATCTTCCCGTATCAGTTCTTCATTGATAATACTTCCCGGCGCATAGACACAACTGCAGATATTGTCGCGAATTATCCGGTAAGCCTGGTTTTTCAGGGGTTCTTTTGTCATGGGCTCCTCCTTGCTGTAAATCCTGGTACCGTCCCGCTTTCAGTGACGCTTCCGGGCGTTTGCTGAAACCGGACGTTCATAGCACAGTATATCAACAGAAAGAAAAAAATACAATAAAATTTGTCATTATCCGGCTGCATACCTTCTGGAGCTATTGACAGAGAAAGCAAAATGCGGTATGTTGTATACAACAGAAAAAATTAAAAGGAGAAGGCTATGAAGGATTTTATAAAGATTCATCCGGACGACTGTGTGGCGGTGGCATTAAAGCCCCTGAGCGCCGGCAGCGTATTGGATGTGGACGGACAGCGTGTGATGCTTGCGGAGGATATTCCCCAGGGTCACAAATTTGCGCTGACTGCGATCAGCGCAGGACAGCCGGTGATCAAATACGGCTGCAGTATCGGCGTGGCAAAGGAGGACATTCAGCAGGGGGGCTGGGTGCACGTACATAATGTAAAGACAGGCCTTGGAGAGCTGTTAAGCTACACCTACAACAAGCAGGATACTGCCATAGAACAGACGCCGCAGGCATTTTTTCAGGGCTACAGACGGCCTGACGGCAAAGTGGGCGTGCGCAACGAAATCTGGATTATCCCCACGGTGGGCTGTGTAAACAATGTGGCACAGGCAATTGAGCGGCAGGCGCAGCAGTACGTGGGAGGCACAGTAGAGGAAATCATATCTTTTACACATCCCTATGGATGTTCCCAGATGGGAGACGACCAGGACAACACAAGACGCATACTGGCAGATCTTGTGAACCATCCCAATGCTGGCGGCGTGCTGGTGCTGGGCCTTGGATGCGAAAACAGCAATATTGACGAACTGAAGAAATTTATCGGCGAGTACGATGAAAAGAGAGTAAAATTTCTGGTAGCGCAGGAATGTGAGGACGAGATTGGGGAAGCGCTGGATATCATTAAAAATCTGGCGGAATATGTGGGAAGCTTTCAGCGGGAACCGATTCCTGCCAGCGAGCTGGTGATCGGTATGAAATGCGGCGGCTCCGACGGCCTGTCAGGCATTACGGCAAATCCGGCGGTGGGACGTTTTTCCGATCTTCTGATTTCCAAGGGCGGGACCACAATCCTTACGGAGGTTCCGGAAATGTTTGGAGCCGAAACGCTTTTGATGAACCGCTGCGAGACGGAGGAGCTGTTTGAGAAGACGGTAAATCTGATCAACGATTTTAAAAACTATTTTACTTCCCATAACCAGACGATTTATGAAAATCCATCCCCGGGAAATAAAAAGGGCGGGATTACAACGCTGGAGGACAAATCCCTGGGATGCACCCAGAAATCCGGCAGCGCGGCGGTGCGCGGCGTCCTGAAATACGGCGAGCCGGTGAGCACAAAGGGACTGAATCTTTTAAGCGCTCCGGGCAACGATCTGGTAGCTTCCACGGCGCTGGCGGCCAGCGGAGCCCACATTGTGCTGTTTACAACGGGACGCGGCACACCTTTCGCCTCTCCGGTTCCCACGGTGAAAATCTCCACCAACAGCGGACTGGCGAAGAAGAAGGATAACTGGATTGATTTCAACTGCGGCGTGATGGTGGAAGACACCGGCCTGGATGAGATTGGCATGCAGCTTTTTGATTATGTGCTCAGCGTGGCCTCCGGCAAAAAGGTAAAGGCGGAGGAAAAAGGCTTCCACGATATGGCAATATTTAAACAGGGTGTAACACTTTAATAAAGGAAGGAAAGAGGTATCATCATGAAAAAACTTAGTTATGCGACACTGGAAGAAATGGGTTATGAAGGCTATCTTTTGAAGGAGGCGCCGGAGCGTGTGCTGCAGTTCGGAGAAGGAAACTTCCTGCGCGCTTTTGTGGAGTGCTGGATTGACAAAATGAATGAGAAAGCAGGCTTTAATTCCAAGGTTGTTTTGGTGCAGCCCATCGGAGGCGGAGATATGGTCCGCAATTTTATCAACGAGCAGGAGGGATTGTACACGCTGATTCTGCGCGGAAATGAAAACGGAACAAAGGTAGACGACCGCCGGGTAATTTCCTGCGTGAGCAAATGCCTGAATCCCTACAGCGATTACGAAGCAGTGCTTGCCTATGCGGAAAGCGAAGATATTCGTTTTGTTGTCTGCAATACCACAGAGGCCGGAATCCAGTATGATCCCGCCTGCCAGTTTGAGGATGCTCCGGCGGCGAGCTATCCGGGCAAACTGACGCAGTGGCTGTACCGCCGCTTTAAGAAGTTTGGCCAGACGCCGGGAAAAGGCATTATTATTCTTTCCTGTGAGCTGATCGACAATAACGGAAAAGAGCTTGAAAAGTGCGTAATGCAGTATGCAAATCAGTGGCAGCTTGAGGAGGAATTCAAGACCTGGCTGAAAGAAGAAAATGTATTCTGTTCCACATTGGTAGACCGCATCGTGCCGGGCTATCCCAGAGCAGATGCAGCGCAGATCTGCGAGGAACTTGGCTATCAGGATAACCTGCTGGACGTAGGAGAGGTGTTTGGCCTCTGGGTAATTGAGGGACCCCAGTGGATGAAGAAGGAACTTCCATTTGAGGAAGCCGGCCTTCCGGTCATTATCTGCGACGACCACAAACCGTACAAACAGAGAAAAGTGCGTATCTTAAACGGAGCTCATACGTCTATGGTTCTGGGCGCATATCTGGCGGGACAGGACATTGTGCGCGACTGCATGAACGACGAAGTAATCGAAGGATTTATGAATAAAACGATCTATGATGAGATTATCCCGACGCTGACGCTGCCGGAGGAAGAACTGAAAGAGTTCGCATCCTCTGTGACGAGCCGTTTTAATAACCCCTTTGTAGACCATGCGCTGCTTTCCATTTCCTTAAATTCTACTTCCAAGTGGAAAGCTCGCGTTATGCCGAGCTTCAAGGGATATGTGGAAAAATTTGGAAAGCTGCCGGAGTGCATTACGGCTTCCTTTGCGTTCTATATTGCATTTTATAATGGACAGAAACTCACCGACGACGGCCTGGTGGGAAGCAGAGGAACAAATGAATATACGATTCATGACGACAGGGACATTCTGGAATTTTACGACGCTCATAAGGAGGATTCTGTGGAAGATCTTGTCCATGCGGTATGCACAAACACAGCGTTCTGGGGCGAGGATCTGACGGCTGTCCCGGGATTTGAGCAGGCAGTTGTCCAGTATCTGCAGCAGATCCGTGAAAAAGGAACTTATGAAGTGATGAAATCCTGTCTTTAAAAGAGCCCAAAAAGGCGAAAAGAGGGAAAATTTGGTTGACAGAGGGCGGCGGAGCGCATATAATAGAATTAATAGAAATGTAACAAAACTGTAACAAATGAACCTAAGGGGAGAACGAATATGGCAGAAACAAGAAAAAAACTTTGCTGGATGCCGCGCTTTGCAGTCCTTTTGGTGGCGCTTTTGCTGGCCTTTGGCGCCGGAAATGTCCGGGCGGCAGGAACGGTGAAGCTGAACAAAAAGTCAATCAGTATATTCAAAGGAAAAACCTATACTCTGAGAATGCAGGGGACGACTGAGAAAGTTACCTGGAGCAGCAATAAAAAGTCGATTGCTACCGTAAATAAGAACGGCAAAGTAACGGCGAAGAAAAAGGGCAAGGCTGTGATTACCGCAAAGGTAGGATCGAAGAAATACACCTGCAGCGTCACAGTGAAGCAGCCCGTCACCAGCGTTACGCTGAGTAAAAAAACGCTGACCATGAATCAGGGAAACAGCGTGGCGATTTCGGCGGTTACAAAGCCCACGACGGCAAACAACCGCAAGGTAAAATGGAGCAGCAGCAATAAAAAAGTGGCGACGGTAACGGCCAAAGGCCTGATTAAGGCGGTGGGTAAAGGCACGGCTACGATTACGGCGAAGGCGGCCGACGGCAGCGGGAAAAAGGCTACGTGTAAGGTGACAGTCACCGCAAAAAGCATTAAGGTTACGTCCCTTACATTAAATAAAAAGAAAATGTCGGTGCAGGAAGGAAAGACGGGAGCGCTGATCAGTTATCTCTCTCCTTCCACGGCTACCAATAAAAAAGTAGTCTGGAGTTCTTCCAACCGCAGCGTGGCCACCGTAAACTATCTGGGACGCGTGACGGCGCTGAAAGCCGGAAAGACGACAATTACGGTGAAGGCAATGGATGGCAGCGGGAAAAAAGCTTCCTGTGCAGTTACGGTTACGGCGAAGAAAACATCTTCAACCGTTACAACCACCACGTCGTCAACACCGAGCGCCGGGGCCAAGAGACTTTTAAGCGCAATGGAGAAGATTTCAAAGCAGGTGCAGGCAGATTATAAAGCGGGAAAACCATGGAAGTACGCCGGCGGAAATTATGCGAATCTTTCGCAGGCGGCCAGTGGAAAAACCACGTGCTGCAACGAGTTTATCGCTCTGGGACTTCGGGTGGCAGGCTTCCTTCCCTCGGATTCCACCTACAAGAAATACATGCTTTGGAACTATGGCCCGAATACTACGCTTCGTAAAGATAAAAACTCTATAACCGGCTCGAAAGCGGGATTCCAGTTTAAAGACAGCGGGACAAGGACAGACAATATCTGGAAAGCGCTTCAGGGAACCTTTACGATAGAGCCTTCCAGCGGACTGCTGAATAAGTCGGCGGATCAGCTGATTGCGGAGGGAAAAATTATTCCGGGCGATATTGTAGGACTGTTCTGCGGTTCCAGCAAGATTGGGCATATCGCGGTGTATGCCGGAAACGGTATGTGGTATGATGGCGGTCATGCGGGATCAAACGGCTATTATAAGGGAAGTACCTACTACTTTACAACCACCGGGCCGATTTCCAGAAAAGGTTATGGAGATATCGTCGGTCAGATTATTCGAATTGTAAAATAAAGTTTACGCAAAAAACAGAAGAAAGACATGCAATCGCGCAGCCTCTATATGGCTGCGCGATTGTGGGGTTTAGAGAGGCATTATGGACAGACATCAAATTCAAAATTCATTTATATTGTTGCTGACAGCCACAATCTGGGGAGTTGCATTTGTTGCTCAGAGCGTTGGAATGGATTATGTGGGCCCGTTCACGTTTAACTGTGTACGGTTTTTAATCGGAGGAATTGTGCTTTTGCCCTGCATCGCCCTGCTGAACAAGGTGAATCCGCCCGAAAAGAAAAAGAAGACGGAAGGCTCCGGGAAAAAGAATTTGGTTCTCGGAGGCTTTTGCTGCGGCGCAGCGCTCTGTGCGGCCAGCAGCCTGCAGCAGATTGGAATCATGTATACGACTGTGGGAAAAGCAGGATTTATTACAGCTTTCTATATCATTATTGTTCCGGTCATAGGGCTTTTCTTTCACAGGAAATGCGGCGTGTTTGTGTGGATCGGTGTAATTTTGGCGCTGGGAGGTCTGTACTTTCTGTGTATCACGGAAGAATTGACGGTCGGAAAGGGAGATGCGCTGGTATTTTTGGGCGCACTTATGTTTTCTGTACATATTATGGTGATCGATCACTTTTCGCCCCTGGCAGACGGAGTAAAGATGTCCTGCATACAGTTTTTTGTCAGCGGGATTTTCTGCGGGATTCCGATGCTTTTGTTTGAGCAGCCGCAGCTTTCCCACATTTTGATGGCCTGGCAGCCCATTCTCTATGCGGGTGTGATGTCCTGCGGCGTAGCCTATACCCTGCAGATCATAGGGCAGAAGGGAATGAATCCCACGGTTGCATCGCTGATACTCAGCCTGGAATCCGTGATTTCCGTGCTGGCAGGAATGATACTTTTAAATCAGCGGCTTTCCGGCAGGGAGATCCTTGGATGTATACTTATGTTTGCGGCGATTCTTCTGGCACAGATTCCGCAGAAGCCGAAGCAGAGTCGTTCGTCAGCCAGGTAAGGAAGCGAAGAACGCTGTCTGTCTGCTGAGTGTTGCGGGCGACGGCCAGAATGACGTCATTCCCGGTGCCGCCAAATTCCCGATAAAGCGCATTGCCGCTGATATTGATGCCGTAGAAAGCCGCAGGATATGTTTTTGTGACATTGCCCTCGTTGTCTGTCTCCACTTCGCTTGCCGCAACAAACTGACCTTTAAGCTTCGCGTACAGATCGTCGGGAAGAAGTCCGGACAGGTCCGTGAAAGTGCCGAGCCGTGCCTGTTCCTTAAAAAAGTCTCTGGGACAGATGACAACGTCGATGGCCTGAGTGGACAGCATGGTAGAGTATTTTATCTGAGACGCATAATTGGACGTGTCATAGTTTTCGATAGTAATCAACTGATTGTCGCTGGTCACTCCGTAGTAACTGCGAAGCGTATCGGCAAGCGACTCCGTATCGATCAGATAGGCTTCATTTATGAAGGCGGCGGAGAAAAAATTTTCCGAGCGATTGAAAAGGGAGGTATAGATGATGCTGCCGATGGCGATTACTATGGCGGCTGCTGCCAGAATCGTCTTTAAATAATAATCTTTAAAATAGCCTGCTTTCTGACGTCTGCTCAGGGAGGAGGTATCTTTTTTGCCAAGAGAATCGTCACGCTTCTGGTAAAGGGCGGCATCGTCCTCCAGGGCGGTTTTTTTATGTTCAATATTCATGCCTTATTCCTTTCCGTCTGCCCGCAGCCTGAAAGGTGAACCGGCGGACAGAATCCTGCAGATTTAGTGTATCATGATACGAAAAAAAAGTGTATTAAATCTTTATGAAGTATGTTATACTGTTCCCAAACGAAAGATTCTGAAACGGAGTGTACGGTATGAAACGAGTGTTATTGAAATTGAGCGGCGAGGCTTTGGCGGGCGAAAAGCACACGGGGTTTGACGAGCCGACGGTCGCCAAAGTGGCGGAACAGGTAAAACATCTTGTGGACAGCAAAATCCAGGTGGGCGTCGTGATTGGCGGAGGAAACTTCTGGAGAGGACGTTCCAGCGAGAATATTGACCGGACAAAGGCTGACCAGATCGGTATGCTGGCAACGGTGATGAACTGTATTTATGTGTCGGAAATCTTCCGCTCGGCGGGAATGAAAACACAGATTTTTACTCCCTTTGCCTGCGGCGCATTTACAGAGCTGTTTTCCAAAGATAAGGCAAACGAATGTTTTGAGCGCGGAGCGGTTGCATTTTTTGCGGGTGGTACGGGACATCCCTATTTTTCCACAGATACGACGACAGTGCTGCAGGCGGTGGAGATCGAGGCGGATGTAATTCTTTTGGCAAAGTCTATCGACGGCGTTTACGACAGCGATCCGAAATCGAATCCCGGGGCCAGGAAATACGATGAAATTTCTATCCAGGAAGTGATTGACAGGCGTCTGGGCGTTGTGGATCTGGCGGCGTCAATTCTGTGTATGGAAAATAAAATGCCGATGCTGGTGTTCGGCCTGAACGGCGAGAACAGTATTGTAAATACCGTAAACGGAAAGTTCAGCGGCACAAAGGTAACGGTATAAAAACCCCGGCGGCCGGTGCTGCTAAGGGACAGAGAGATTTAAATTCTAATTTTGAGCAGGAGGAAGAAAAAGATGGATGAAAGATTAAAATTATATGATGAGAAAATGACAAAGACATACAATAATCTGCTGGGAGAGTTCGGTTCTATTCGTGCCGGCCGTGCGAATCCCCATGTGCTCGACCGTATTATGGTAGACTATTACGGGACGCCTACGCCGATTCAGCAGGTGGGCAACGTAAATGTACCGGAGCCGAGGATGATCCAGATTCAGCCCTGGGATACCAGCCTGCTGAAAAAGATTGAAAAGGCGATTCAGATGTCAGATCTTGGAATTAATCCTACCAACGACGGCAAGGTAATCCGTCTTATTTTCCCGGAGCTGACAGAGGAGCGCAGAAAAGACCTTGTGAAAGAGGTAAAGAAAAAAGGAGAAGGCGCCAAGGTAGCTGTGCGCAATATCCGCAGGGATGCCAACGATGCCTTCAAAAAGCTGAAAGGGACGGATGTCTCTGAGGACGCTATCAAGGAACTGGAAAGTTCTATGCAGAAATTAACGGACAAATATATTAAAGACGTAGATAAAGCAGTGGAAGAAAAGTCGAAGGAGATTATGACGGTATAATGGAACGGTCAGAGCTGAAAATACCGCGCCATGTCGCTATTATTCTGGATGGAAACGGGCGGTGGGCCAAGAGCAAGGGCATGCCGCGAAATTACGGACACTCCAGGGGAGCGAAAAATTTGGAGGTTATCTGCGAGGATGCCTGGAACATTGGCATTAAATATCTGACGGTCTATCTGTTTTCTACGGAAAACTGGAAGCGTTCCAAGGACGAAGTGGACGGCCTGATGAAACTTTTCCGCAGTTATACGAAAACCTGCATTAAAACGGCGCAGAAGAATAATATGAAAGTACGGGTGCTGGGCGATCCTACGGCTCTGGAAGAAGACCTTCAGGACAGCCTGCGCCGCCTTGTGGAAAGCTCAAAAGAGAATACCGGGCTGAATTTTCAGATCGCCATCAATTACGGCAGCCGGGACGAAATCGTCCGGGCTGTGCGCCGTCTGGCGAAGGATTGTGCAGCCGGTGAAGTAAAGCCGGAAGAAATCACGGAAGAAATGTTTGCAGGGTATCTGGATACGAGGGAAGTGCCGGATCCGGATCTTCTGATTCGTACCAGCGGTGAATTGCGGCTGTCGAATTATCTGATGTGGCAGCTGGCATACAGTGAGTTTTACTTTACAGACACGCCATGGCCGGCTTTTACAAAAGAAGACCTTTGGCAGGCAATTGAAAAATACAATGGACGGGAACGGCGTTACGGAGGAAACTGATATGTTTATGGTTAGGCTGCGAAGCAGTATTCTGCTGATGGCGGTGGCGCTTTTGACGATTATTTCAGGAGGATATGTACTTTTCGGGACATTGCTGGCAGTTTCGCTGATAGGTTTGGGGGAACTGTACCGGGCGGCAGGAGTCTGGACAGAAAAAGACAGGGGACTGGCCGTGACCGGATTCCTTTTATCCGGGGCTTACTATGGGCTGCTCCTTTTAGGGCTGGAGTCCTATAGTATGATTTATCTTGTATTTGCCGTGATCGTCCTCCTGTCGGTTTACGTGTTTACCTTTCCCAGATACCGCTCGGAGCAGGTGATGGCAGCCTTTTTCGGGATCGTCTATGTGAGCGTGATGCTTTCCTATATTTATCAGACGAGAAATCTGCCGGACGGGGCGTTTCTTGTATGGCTGATTTTCCTGTGTTCCTGGGGGTGCGACACATGCGCCTACTGTGTAGGAATGTTGATTGGAAAACATAAAATGTCTCCGGTGCTAAGCCCGAAAAAATCGGTGGAAGGCGCCGTCGGAGGCGTGGTAGGAGCGGCAGTTCTCGGCGCCGTCTATGCGGCAGCGGTGGGAAAGTATCTGCAGGCGGAAAATCAGGTGTTTGTTTATGCGCTGATCTGCGGCGTGGGCGCATTGATTTCCATGGTGGGTGACCTGGCTGCGTCGGCAATTAAAAGAAATCACGAGATCAAGGATTACGGAACGCTGATTCCCGGCCACGGAGGAATTTTGGACCGGTTTGACAGCGTGATCTTTACGGCGCCTGTAATTTACTTTCTGGCGTCAGTATTTGTAGGTTTATAGGACAGACGGGAGAATAAATAATGAAGACGATTGCAGTGCTTGGTTCTACAGGCTCTATAGGAACGCAGACGCTGGAGGTGGCGAGAGAGCAGAAGGATATCAGAATTGCTGCGCTTGCCGCGGGGCGAAACATAAAGATTCTGGAAGAACAGATCCGGGAATTTCATCCCAGGATGGCTGCCGTATGGGATGAAGCGGCGGCTGAGAAACTGAAAATTTCAGTGCGGGATATGGACGTAAAGATTGTTTCGGGAATGGAAGGGCTGCTGGAAATATCCACTCTGCCGGAGGTGGAAATTCTGGTGACAGCGATTGTGGGCATGATTGGTATACGCCCTACAATTGCAGCGATTCAGGCCGGAAAACATATCGCTCTGGCAAATAAGGAAACCCTGGTGACGGCGGGGCATATTATCATGCCGCTGGCAAAGAAATGCGGCGTGCAGATTTTGCCGGTGGACAGCGAGCACAGCGCGATCTTTCAGTCCCTGAACGGAGAAAACCCGGCGCGGATAGCAAAGCTTCTGATTACGGCTTCCGGAGGACCTTTCCGTGGACGCACCAGGGAAGAACTGGCCGGCGTGCGCGTGGAAGACGCTCTGAAGCATCCGAACTGGAGCATGGGACAGAAAATTACGATTGATTCAGCCACCCTTGTCAACAAAGGCCTGGAGGTCATGGAGGCCCGCTGGCTGTTTGGGGTGGATCTTGACCAGATTCAGGTGGTAGTACAGCCCCAGAGTGTGATTCATTCTATGGTGGAATTTACGGACGGGGCGGTGATTGCCCAGCTTGGCACACCGGATATGAAACTTCCGATTCAGTATGCGCTGTTTTATCCCGACAGGCGTTTTCTTGGCGGGGCGCGGCTGGATTTTGCACGCCTTGCAAAGATCACCTTCGAGGAGCCGGATACAGATGTGTTTTTGGGACTGCCGCTGGCATACCGTGCCGCAAGAGAGGGCGGTTCTATGCCGACGGTATTTAATGCGGCGAATGAGCGGGCGGTAAGCAAGTTCCTGCGCCGCGAGATTGGGTTTACGGATATCTACAAAATCATTACGGAATGTATGGATGCACACCAGACGAGACAGAATCCTTCTGTGGAGGAAATTCTGGAGACAGAGCAGGAAACGTATGAACTGATTGAAAGCAGGTGGTAGGATGAACATTGTCTGGGCGTTGATTATTTTCAGCCTGATTATTTTGTTTCATGAATTTGGGCACTTTCTGCTTGCCAAGAAGAATAAGGTAACTGTGGTGGAGTTTTCTCTTGGCATGGGACCGCGCCTCCTGAGCAAGGAGTGGCACGGCACCCGCTATTCCTGGAAGCTTCTGCCCTTCGGCGGCTCCTGTATGATGCTGGGGGAGGATGAGGAAGCGCAGGGCGAGGGGACTTTTGGCAGCAAGTCTGTCTGGGCAAGAATCTCTGTCATTGCGGCAGGCCCCATTTTTAATTTTATTCTGGCATTTTTTCTTTCGCTGATCGTGGTGGGAATGTACGGATATGATGTCCCAAAGGTGGCAGAGGTGCAGGAGGGATATCCTGCCCAGGAAGCCGGCCTGATGCCCGGAGATACAATTAAAAGGATGAACGGAAAAACAATCCATCTGGCACGGGAGGTGTCGAATTACGTCACTTTCCACCAGGGCGAGGACGTCACTCTCGTGTGGGAGCATGAGGGAGAGACAAAGACGGCGCTCATTACTCCACGGCAGAACGAGAACGGGCGTTACGTGCTGGGAATTTCAGTAAACAATGCCTATACGTCAGGCGGAATTTTTAATACGGTCCGCTATAGCGTTTATGAGGTGAAATACTGGATTGACATTACAGTCGAGAGCCTGCGGATGTTGCTTGGCGGCCGTGCGGGAATCGGAGAGCTTTCGGGCCCGGTGGGCGTGGTGGATATGATTGGCGATACGTATACAGAAAGCGCAAAGATGGGTCTGACGGCCATTTTAGTGAACATGATGACGATTGCAATCCTGCTTTCTGCAAACCTCGGGGTGGTTAATCTTCTTCCACTTCCTGCGCTGGACGGCGGCAGGCTGGTATTTCTGATTCTTGAGGCGATCCGCGGAAAACGAATCAATCCGGAAAGGGAGGCCATGGTTCACTTTGTCGGACTTGTGGCGCTGATGATGCTGATGATTGTGGTAATGTACAATGATGTGATGCGCCTGTTTTAGTGGGCAGTTCTTTGGCCTGAATCAGGAAAAAAGAAAAGTTTGCAGATGATGGAAAAGACTGCAAACTTTTTTCTTTTTTTTGCATAGGATAGTGATAAGTAAATTTATGCGAGGAAAACATGTCCAGATTTTTAAGACCCATGCAGCAGGAAACGGACACCGGTACGCTGAAAATCAGCGTGGAGTCGGCACTGCGGGACGTGCCTGTGGAGGGGGCTAAAGTGGAGATTTCCTATTCGGGAGATCCGGACAGTACAGTGGCGGAACTGAGCACGGATTCCAGCGGTCAGACAGAGACAATTACACTGGAGGCGCCGCCGCTGGAATACAGCCTGTCGCCGGGGGAAGTGCAGCCTTATGCAGAATACACCTTCCGCGTGTCGGCAGAAGGGTTCGAGACGATCACCGTATCAGGGGCGGAGATCCTGTCGGGAGAACTGGCGCTGCAGGATATCCGCCTGCGCCCGCTGAGGGCTCAGGAAACACCGGATGTGGTAGTCATTCCGGCACATACGCTTTATGGAAGCTATTCGCCGAAGATTGCAGAGGCGGAGGTCAAACCGGTCAGCCAGACAGGAGAAATTGTGCTGTCCCGGGTGGTGGTGCCGGAGTTTATAGTGGTGCACGACGGCTCACCCAGAGATACGACGGCCACAGATTATTACATCCGCTATAAGGATTACATTAAAAACGTTGCTTCCTGTGAAATTTACTCCACGTGGCCCAGGGCAGCTCTTGAAGCCAACATTCTGGCAATCATGTCCTTTACTCTGAACCGGGTTTACACAGAATGGTACAGGAACAAAGGATTTGATTTTACGATTACATCATCTACGGCCTTCGACCATAAATGGATTTATGGACGCAATATTTATGAAAGCATTTCCGAGGTGGTGGATAATCTCTTTGACAACTATCTTTCCAGGCCTAACGTCAAGCAGCCGATTCTCACACAGTATTGCGACGGAAACCGCGTGGTGTGTCCGAATTGGATGAGTCAGTGGGGTTCAAAGAATCTGGCGGATCAGGGATATTCAGCGATAGAAATATTGCGGTATTATTATGGAGACTCGATTTATGTAAATTCAGCAGAGGCGGTGTCGGGGGTTCCGGCATCCTGGCCGGGTTATAATCTGACCATTGGTTCCAGTGGCGAGCCTGTGCGCCAGATTCAGGAGCAGTTAAACGCAATCTCTAACAATTATCCGCTGATACCGAAGATTGCAACGGACGGTATTTTTGGCCCGGCAACAGAAAATGCAGTAAAGGTATTTCAGCAGGTGTTTGGACTTACCCAGGATGGGATTGTAGGACGCAGAACCTGGTATAAGATACAGGATATTTATGTGGGAGTTACAAGAATTGCAGAGCTGAATCCATAGAGAAAGACGATGCAGGAATCAGGGCGGGTTTCTGCCGGACTTCCCGGCGAAAGTTCCGGGAGGCCCGGCAGGATTAGGAGAAAAGAACTTTCTCCAGCTGTGCAGGAGGGGAAACCTCTGCCAACTTTCTACAAAACTTCCGTCAAGTTCCGTCAACTTCCTCCTGTTGGGGCTTGCAAACAGAATAAAATTGTGGTATCATTTTAGCAATTTGGGGTTATGTATCGAAGGGGAAAAACTCAGGAGTTTTTGTTCCCTTTTTTTATGCCGTGGGAAGGTTTTTTCGGTAAATGCAAAAAGAAAGGAAGGTCAGCTTATGAAAGCATTTCTTATCCTGGAGGACGGAACTGTGTTTGAGGGAAAGAGTATTGGTTCAAAGCGGGAAGTTGTCAGCGAAATTGTATTCAACACTTCGATGACGGGGTATCTGGAGGTTCTTACCGACCCATCCTACGCTGGACAGGCTGTTGTGATGACGTATCCCTTAATCGGAAATTATGGAATCTGTACAGAGGACATGGAATCTGAACGGCCATGGCCGGATGCTTATATTGTAAGAGAACTTTCACGTATTCCCAGTAACTTCCGTTCGGAAGGAACGATCCAAGATTTTCTGTTAAAATATGATATCCCCGGGATTGCCGGGATTGACACGAGGGCGCTGACAAAGATTCTGCGCGAAAAGGGCACGATGAACGGGATGATTACCACTGATGAAAATTACTGCCTGGAGAAAATCCTGCCTGAAATAGCGTCGTATGCCACAGGGAAGGTTGTGGAAAAAGTAACCTGCGCACAAAAGTACGTTCTGCCGGGGGACGGCCCCAGAGTGGCTCTGCTGGATTTGGGGGCAAAGCGCAATATTGCCAGAAGCCTGAACAAGAGAGGCTGCCAGGTGACGGTTTATCCTGCGCTGACGCCGGCAAAGGAGATTATTGCGGACGAACCCGACGGCATAATGCTTTCCAACGGTCCGGGCGATCCGAAGGAATGTATCTCAGTTATCCGGGAAATCAAGGAACTATATCAGACGGATATCCCGATTTTTGCTATCTGTCTTGGCCATCAGTTGATGGCTCTGGCCAACGGCGCCGATACCTATAAAATGAAATACGGACATAGGGGAGGAAACCATCCGGTCAAAGATCTGAAGACAGGGAGGGTATACATATCTTCCCAGAATCACGGCTACGTGGTGGATACGAAAAAACTGGATCCTTCTGTGGCGGTTCCGGCGTTCATCAACGTAAACGATGGGACAAACGAAGGACTTGCCTATACAGGAAAGAATATTTTTACGGTGCAGTTTCATCCGGAGGCATGTCCAGGCCCGCTGGATTCCGGATACTTATTTGACCGGTTTATGAAAATGATGGAGGTGAACAGATAATGCCGAAGAATCCTGAGATCAAAAAGGTACTTGTGATAGGCTCAGGGCCGATTGTGATCGGACAGGCTGCGGAGTTTGACTATGCAGGAACCCAGGCATGCCGTTCCCTGAAAGAGGAAGGGATAGAGGTTGTCCTTTTAAATTCTAATCCGGCGACGATTATGACGGACAAGGATATTGCAGATCGGGTTTACATTGAACCTCTCACGGTGGAAGTAGTAGAGCAGCTGATTTTGAAAGAACGCCCCGACAGTGTTCTTCCCACTCTGGGCGGCCAGGCCGGATTGAACCTGGCTATGGAACTGGAGGAGAGAGGCTTTTTGAAGGAACAGGGCGTGCGTCTGATTGGAACCACGGCGGAAACCATCAAAAAGGCGGAGGACCGTCTGGAATTTAAGAATACGATGGAGAAAATCGGAGAGCCTATCGCAGCCTCGAAGGTGGTAGAAACGATTGGGGAGGGCGTGGAATTTACAAATACCATCGGATATCCGGTGGTGCTGCGTCCGGCCTATACTCTGGGCGGAAGCGGCGGCGGTATTGCCCACAATTATGAGGAGCTGACGGAGATACTGGCAAACGGTCTGAGACTTTCCAGAGTGGGACAGGTGCTGGTCGAACGCTGCATCGCCGGATGGAAAGAAATCGAGTACGAAGTGATGCGCGACAGCGCCGGAAACTGCATTACGGTCTGCAACATGGAAAACATTGACCCGGTGGGTGTGCACACCGGCGATAGCATTGTGGTGGCGCCGTCCCAGACACTGGGGGATAAAGAATATCAGATGCTCCGTACCTCCGCTTTGAATATTATCAGCGAGCTGAATATTACCGGCGGCTGTAATGTGCAGTATGCGCTGCATCCCGACAGTTTTGAGTACTGTGTGATTGAGGTAAATCCCAGAGTGAGCCGTTCCTCGGCGCTGGCCTCCAAGGCGACCGGTTATCCCATCGCGAAAGTAGCAGCCAAAATTGCCCTTGGATATACGCTGGATGAAATCAAAAACGCGATCACTGGAAAAACGTATGCAAGCTTTGAACCCATGCTGGATTACTGCGTGGTGAAGATTCCGAGGCTGCCCTTTGATAAATTCATCAGCGCAAAACGGACGCTGACGACGCAGATGAAGGCTACCGGAGAGGTTATGAGCATCTGTGATAATTTTGAGGGAGCCATGATGAAGGCAATCCGCTCGCTGGAACAGCATGTGGACAGCCTGATGTCCTATGATTTTACCGGCCTTACCGAAGACGCGCTGATGAAACAGCTGGCGCTGGTGGACGACCGCCGTATCTGGGTGATTGCCGAGGCACTGCGCCGGGGAATTTCCTACGACGTGATTCATGACATTACAAAGATTGATAGCTGGTTTATTGATAAACTGGCGATTCTTGTGGAGATGGAAAACAGTCTGAAAACGCAGGAGCTGACCCCGGAACTCTTAAAAGAGGCAAAGCGCATTGAATTTCCTGACAGCGTGATTGCACGCCTTACGGGAAAGACGGAAGATGCGGTTAAGGAGATGCGCTGTGCAAATGGAATCACAGTGGCTTATAAGATGGTGGATACCTGTGCTGCGGAGTTTGCGGCCGCGACGCCTTACTACTATTCGGTGTTCGGAAGCGAGAACGAGGCGGAGAGAACCGACGGCAGAAAGAAGGTCCT
Organism: Eubacteriales bacterium; assembly: GCA_030524785.1. Classification (GTDB taxonomy): domain Bacteria; phylum Bacillota; class Clostridia; order Lachnospirales; family Lachnospiraceae; genus Marvinbryantia. The sequence continues at coordinate 34,145 of JAUNFZ010000012.1, read as the reverse complement.
TGTGCTGGGATCCGGGCCAATCCGCATCGGGCAGGGAATAGAATTTGATTTCTGCTCCGTACACTGTACCTGGGCGTTTTCCAAAGAGGGATATGAGACGATCATTATCAACAACAACCCGGAGACGGTCAGCACGGATTTTGATATCGCGGACAAGCTGTATTTTGAGCCCCTGACGCCGGAGGATGTGGAAAATGTTGTAAGGCTGGAGAAACCGGACGGCGCTGTGGTACAGTTCGGCGGCCAGACGGCGATTAAGCTGACGGAAAGCCTGATGAAGATGGGCGTGCCGATTCTGGGCACTTCGGCAGAGAACGTGGACGCGGCGGAGGACAGGGAACTCTTTGACGGTATCCTGGAAAAATGCGGGATCCCGCGCCCGGCGGGCCATACCGTCTATACTGCCGAGGAGGCGAAGAAGGCGGCGAATGAGCTGGGCTATCCGGTGCTGGTTCGTCCTTCGTATGTGCTGGGCGGCCAGGGGATGCAGATTGCAATCAGCGACGAGGATGTGGATGAGTTTATTGGGATTATCAACCGTATCGCCCAGGAGCATCCGATCCTGGTGGATAAATATCTGGTGGGAAAAGAGATTGAAGTGGACGCGGTCTGCGACGGAGAGGATATTCTGATCCCGGGAATTATGGAGCATATTGAACGGGCCGGTATTCACTCAGGAGACAGCATTTCTGTATATCCGGCGCAGAGTATTGATGCAAAGGTAAAAGCTACCATAGAGGACTATACAAGAAAACTGGCGCAGTCGCTGCATGTAATCGGGCTGATTAATATTCAGTTTATTGTCTGCGGCGAGGATGTATATGTGATCGAGGTGAATCCGCGCTCCAGCCGGACGGTGCCCTATATCAGCAAGGTGACGGGAATCCCCATTGTGCCCCTGGCTACAAAGGTGATTCTTGGGGCCAAAATCAGGGAGCTGGGATACACGCCGGGACTTCAGCCGGAGGCAGATTATTTCGCAGTCAAAATGCCGGTATTCTCTTTTGAGAAGATTCGCGGCGCAGACATCAGTCTGGGGCCGGAGATGAAATCCACCGGAGAGTGCCTTGGAATTGCAAAAACCTTTAACGAGGCGCTCTACAAGGCTTTCCTGGGAGCCGGAATTAATCTTCCGAAACACAAAAATATGATTATGACGGTACGGGATGAGGACAAAGAGGAGGCGGCAAGGCTCGCGAAACGCTTTGAGGCTCTGGGCTATAATATTTATGCCACAAAGGGAACCGCAAAGGCTCTGATGGAAGCGGATGTGCAGGTGCGTATGACCAGAAAAGTGGAGCAGGAATCTCCCAATATTCTGGACTTGATTCTGGGTCATAAAATTGATCTGGTAATCGATACGCCTTCCCAGGGAATTGAACATTCCAGAGATGGATTTATTATTCGAAGAAATGCCATTGAGACAGGCGTAAATGTGCTGACAGCTATGGACACGGCGGGAGCGCTGGTTTCCAGCCTGGAAAATACAGATATCAAAAATCTGACGCTCGTAAATATAGCGGAGATATAGACGTGCGGGCGGTATGCAAAAAAGAGCTGCCGGGCTCTTTCGTCCGGGAACTTGCAGATATTTCCGGTTGCCTTTTAGCAAGACATCGGATATGCTGAGAGCGGAGAGGAGAACGGTATGAGAAAAAAATCGCATATTTCACTTGCAAAATATATGGTGGAGCAGTCGGGGACGGCGGAACTTTGGCATCACAGAAAAGCATTTTATCTGGGAAACATTCTGCCGGACTGCAGACCCTCCTTTTTGACAGAACGCCATGAATTTTACGGTACCTTTGAAAAAATCGGATCTTATATACGCAGCCTTACGGAGGATAGCCTGTTTGTGCAGAATACGATGACTTACTGGCGGCGTCTGGGCGAGGTGATTCACTATATCGCAGATTATTTTACCTTTCCCCATAACGGGGCATTTCAGGGAACCTTAAGGGAGCACTGCGCCTATGAGAAGCGTCTGCGGGACTATCTGCGGGAATATATTTCCAGCGGGCGGGCTGCGCGCCAGAAATCAGAACACATTGTCTTTGAGAATACGGAAGAACTTCTTGGCTATATTCGGAGCTCACATCAGGAGTATATGAGGGGACGCCACAGTGTGGAGGATGATGTGCGCCATATTGTCGGGCTGTGCGGTCAGGTGATCGCCGGGATCATACAGATTTTGGAGCGCAGCAGGAAGGCGCTTGACGGATTGGCCTTTATGTGTTAGGGTTATATCATGTAAAAGGGAGTAGCCGGCATGGGATAATGTACCTTTGGTCGTCAGTACAATAACGGAAGTTATTCGTCAAAGGTTGAAACAGCGAGACTTTTACCACAGATATTGTGGTAGGAGTCTTTTTTTATATCATAGGAAACTGCGTTTCTATGATACAAAGGATGGAGCCGGATGATTCCCCGCAGCGCTATGAGATGCAAACGAAGGAAACAGAGGAAAAGGAGGAAATGACATGGAATTTCTGACAGAAGGATTGAGGATGGTGACATGGCAGCAGGGAGTTATGTATCTGGTGGGGATGCTGCTGATCTGGCTGGCAATTGAAAAGAAGTATGAGCCGGCGCTTTTGCTTCCCATGGGTTTTGGAGCGATCCTGGTAAACTTGCCGTCTACCGGGGTGCTGAACCAGGTATTGACAGGGGTGGGAGAGACGAACGGAATCATTCAATGGCTGTTTGAGGTGGGCATCGAGGCCTCTGAAGCGCTGCCGGTGCTTTTGTTTATCGGAATTGGCGCGATGATTGATTTCGGACCGCTTCTGATGAATCCGAAGATGTTTCTCTTTGGAGCCGGGGCACAGTTTGGAATCTTTGCGGCGATCCTGCTGGCCGTTCTTTTGGGATTTGATTTGAGGGATGCGGCTTCCATAGGGATTATCGGCGCTGCAGACGGTCCCACGTCGATACTGGTATCACAGATGCTGAAATCGAATTATATCGGCCCGATTGCGGTGGCGGCATATTCCTACATGGCCCTTGTGCCGGTACTGCAGCCCTTTGCCATCCGTCTGGTGACAACGAAAAAGGAGCGCGCTATTCGTATGAAATATGATGCGTCGGAGGTAAGCAAGCGTACGAGGATTATTTTTCCGATTGCCGTTACATTTGTGGTGGGCCTTATAGCCCCGTCCTCGGTGGCGCTGGTTGGTTTTCTGATGTTCGGCAATCTGATACGGGAGTGCGGAGTGCTGGGCACGATGTCGGATACGGCTCAGAATACACTTACGAACCTGATTACATTACTGCTGGGGATTACGATTTCCTTCAGTATGCAGGCGGAGCGCTTTGTGACCGTGGAAACGCTGCTGATTATGGTGATTGGGATGTTCGCGTTTGTGGCAGACACCATCGGAGGCGTGCTGCTTGCGAAATTCATCAACCTGTTTTCCAAAGAAAAGGTAAATCCCATGGTGGGCGCGGCCGGGATCTCGGCGTTTCCCATGTCTTCGCGGGTGGTACAGAAAATGGCGCTTGAGGAGGACCCGGGAAACATTCTTTTGATGCACGCGGCAGGGGCAAACGTTTCGGGACAGATCGCGTCCGTGGTGGCCGGCGGCATGGTGATTCACCTTGTGACAGGTTTTCTGGGATAAGGCGTCTTTGGGATAAAAGGCTTTTCGGATAAAGGGATAGGAGTATAAAAGGATAGAGCATAAAAGAAAAACAGCGCTGAGGGCTGTTTTGGAAAGGAAAGAATATTATGAATAACAGTTTGATTGCACTTGAAATTATGTGGAAAGGAATGGCGGGTATTTTTGCCGCGGCGCTTATTATCATGGCGATAGTGTATCTGCTGAAAAAGCTGGGAAGCCGCCATCCCTCAGAGCAGGAGGACAGTTAATTGTCCTCCAGCTTGTCATCCATAGTATAAATCTGGCGTTTCCTTGCCATTTCATCGCTGGCAAGGTATTCGTCGTAGGTGGTGATTTTGTCAATCAGTTTGCCGTTCGGAAGAATTTCCATGATACGGTTGGCTGTCGTCTCAACGAGCTGATGGTCGTGGGATGAAAACAAAATCACGCCCGGGAATTTCATCATGCCGGTGTTCAGAGAGGAAATAGATTCCATATCCAGATGATTGGTGGGCTCGTCAAAAATCAGCACGTTGGCGCCGGAAATCATCATTTTGGACAGAAGGCATCTTACTTTTTCGCCTCCGGAAAGCACCTTTACTTTTTTTACGCCGTCGTCTCCGGCAAAGAGCATACGTCCCAGGAAGCCGCGCACGTAAGTGACGTCTTTGATCTCGGAATACTGAGTCAGCCAGTCTGCGATAATCAGATCGTTGTCAAATTCCTTTGTGCTGTCCTTGGGAAAATAGGCCCGGGAAGTCGTAACGCCCCATTTGAATCTTCCGGAGTCCGGCTCCATCTCGCCCATGAGAATCTGGAAGAACACCGTCTTTGCCAGTTCGTTGCCTCCCACAAAGGCCACCTTGTCGTTATGGTTTAAGGTAAAGGTTAGATCGTCCAGCACCTTTACGCCGTCGATGGTCTTGGAAAGGTTTTCCACAAAAAGCACTTCGTTGCCGATTTCCCGGTTCGGACGGAAATCAATGTAAGGATATTTGCGGCTGGAAGGTTTGATTGTATCCAGCTCAATCTTTTCCAGAGCGCGCTTTCTGGAGGTTGCCTGCTTGGATTTGGAAGCGTTGGCGCTGAACCGGGAGATAAATTCCTGCAGCTCTTTGATCTTTTCCTCTTTTTTCTTGTTGGCTTCCTTCATCTGCCGGATCATCAGCTGGCTGGATTCATACCAGAAATCGTAATTTCCGGCGTAGAGCTGGATTTTTCCGTAGTCAATATCCGCAATCTGCGTACAGACCTTGTTCAGAAAATAGCGGTCGTGGGAAACCACGATTACCGTGTTGGGAAATTCGATCAGAAATTCTTCCAGCCATTCAATGGCCGCCAGATCCAGGTGGTTGGTAGGTTCGTCCAAAAGCAGAATATCGGGATTGCCGAACAGGGCCTTTGCAAGAAGTACCTTTACCTTTTCGCTTCCGTTTAAGTCTTTCATTAATTTATAATGAAGTTCTGTATCAATGCCGAGGCCGTTTAAAAGCTGTGCGGCGTCGGATTCGGCTTCCCAGCCGTTCATTTCCGCAAATTCGCCCTCCAGTTCACTGGCGCGGATGCCATCAGCTTCTGTGAAATCCTCTTTTGCGTAGATGGCTTCCTTTTCTTTCATAATGTCATAGAGACGCTGATTTCCCATAATGACCGTATCTAATACGGCATATTCATCATATTTAAAATGATCCTGCTCCAGAACGGAGAGGCGCTGTCCGGGCGTAATGGAAATATCGCCGTTGGTAGTGTCCAGCTTGCCGGACAGTATTTTCAGAAAAGTAGACTTTCCTGCGCCGTTGGCGCCGATGAGCCCATAGCAGTTTCCCTCGGTGAATTTGATATTTACATCCTCGAACAATGCTTTTTTTCCGACTCTGAGTGTCACATTATTTGCACTAATCATATTATTTCCTCATTTCGATTTCGGTTTACTTTCATGGGGCACTTGATTACTAGTATATCTTAAACTTAAAAAAATGCAAGTGTTTATTGTAGTTTGGGGGAGAATGTGCTATGATTCGTAAAAGACATGCGGCGGGGGAGTCTTCCGTATGCTTTCGGAAATAAAGAAATAAGGGGGTCATCCTATGGCAAGAACAAGAAAAAGATTTCGATGGTTTTGGTTTATACTGGAAGTGCTGGTGCTTCTCCTTTTGGCGGCCGTTCTCTTTGCAGGGGCGAAGCTTGCAAAGATTGGAAAAAGCGTTATATCAGACAGCAACTTAATAAAAAATGAAAACATTCCGGCGGATGAGATCGCTGAAATGGACGGGTATACCGATATTGCTTTTTTCGGCGTGGATTCCAGGGAAGGCGCGCTGGAGTCGGGAACAAACAGCGATACGATTATGGTGTGCAGTATCAACAACCGGACGCATGAGGTAAAGCTGGTGTCGGTTTACCGCGATACGTATCTGGATACGGTTGTCAACGGCTATAATAAGTGCAATTCTGCATATGCTGTGGGAGGCGCGGAGGCAGCAATCAATATGCTGAACCGGAATTTGGATCTGAATATATCGGACTACGTGACGGTGAATTTTGAGGCGCTGGTAGATGTAATTGATATGCTGGGCGGAGTGGATATTAATCTGACCGAGGGCGAGGTCCAGTGGCTGAACGGTTATCTGGTGGAGGAGCGCCAGGTGCTAGGGAGAGAATGTGAGGATGTCTCCGGACCGGGGCTGCAGCACCTGAACGGTATGCAGGCGCTGGCCTACAGCCGTATCCGCTATATCGGCCTGGACTATGAACGTACGGAGCGCCAGAGGACGGTTCTGGAGCAGATGCTTGAGAAGGCGGGAGAAAGCAATATCTTTACGCTGAATGAAATGCTGGATACCATACTTCCTGAGATATCCACCAGCCTGTCATTTACGGATCTTCTGAAGCTGGCAACCGGAATAGGGGGCTACGAGATCGGGGAGACACAGGGCTTCCCCTTCGACAAGACGACCATGGATATTTCAGCGGGAGACTGCGTTATCCCGGTGAATCTGGAAGCAAACGTGTCAAGCCTTCATGAGTTCCTGTATGGAAGTACCGGCTATACGCCTTCCGCTACGGTGCAGGAGATCAGCAATGCGATCATAGCGGAGACTGGGGTATCATAAAACAAAAAATTGTGGCTGCGCGTCACAAAACAGGGTTTCTTTCGTATAAATAAGTAGATAGCTTATAGTATATTTTTGGAAGGAACCCGAAGGATGAACGAGAAAAGACTACAGAACCCATTGGCGGAGAGAATCAGGTATCTGTGCTGGCAGAAGGATATGTCATACTATGATTTGTCTTATAAGTCGGCTGTTCCGATTACAACGCTGATGCACATTATTGACGGGAGCACAAAAAATCCCGGGATATTTACGATTATAAAAATCTGCAGTGGCTTGGAAATAACACTCATAGAATTTTTTGATACGGAGGAATTTCGGGAGATTGAATTTTGGCCGGAATAGTCCCAAAAACGGGGCTGTTCCGGTATTTTTTTATATAATGCGCTGTAAGCAGGAAACATTAGATAATATGTGTCTAAAAGGCGAATAACTTAAAAAATCTGCATTATACTTACATATACTGTAACACTTTGAAAAAGTAAACGGTCGTTATCCTCAGGAGAAAAAGCAACCGGATGTGACTACGTAAGACTATGGAGGCGGCGAAATGCAGAAATACAGAAGGATTCGTGATTTGCGTGAAGATAAAGATATGAGCCAGGCGGCGCTTGCAGCAGAACTTGGACTGACCCAGAGAACCTACAGCCGATATGAGAACGCGGACAGTATGATGCCTCTGGATATATTGATTAAAATTGCTGATTACCATAATGTAAGTGTGGATTACCTTCTGGAGAGGACGGATTCACTGAAACGCTATCCGCGTAAACGAAAAGAAAGGGAGAGAGAATATTAAAGAACCGGCGGCAGAGCGGCGGCTGAAGTTTAAGGCAGGATTACCGGGAGATTCCACTTTACCGGGCGCAGGATTTGTGCTAACATAATAGCGTTGATGCTGACGCTTCGGACAGGGAGGAAGCCGGAAAATCTTATGCAGAAAAAGCAGTGGACAAAAAAAACGCTGGCTGCCCGGGCAGCTATGTACGGCGTACTGGTTGCGCTGGCGATGATATTCAGTTATATTGAAATGTTGATACCCATAACCATTGGTATCCCTGGTGTTAAGCCAGGGCTGGCAAATCTTGTGGTTTTTGCCGCCCTGTATCTGATGACGCCGGCGGATGCCTTTGTTATTTCCATGGTGCGTATTCTTCTGGTGGGCATGACCTTCGGCAATATGTTTGCGCTTTTGTACAGTTTTGCCGGAGGGATCTTAAGCTTTCTTGTCATGTGGCTGTGTATGCAAAAGAACTGGATGGGAAAGACGGGAGTGAGCATAGCGGGAGGCATCTCCCACAACATAGGACAGCTGATTGTGGCGGCGGTTGTTTTGGAAAGCGCCGCGGTGTTTGCTTACCTTCCGGTGCTTCTTTTATCGGGGACTGTGATGGGAGCGCTGATCGGTTTCCTTGGGGCCTGCGTTATAAAAAGGCTCCCGCGGCAGATTTGGTAAAAAAATAACAAAAAATCCTCTGTTTGCCCGGGGGATTTTTGTGTTTTTTGTAAGGAACAAGTAACTTTTATATTGAAAAATTTATGCAGAAAGTTTAATATGAATACAGAATGTTATATTTTGAGTTCTATTATGAAGGAGAAGGAGAGTATGAAACTAGCAACGTTTAAGGGCGGCGTTCATCCTGACGACGGAAAGCGCTTTTCGAAAGACAAACCGATTCAGACGTACCTGCCCAAGGGTGAACTGGTATTTCCGCTTTCACAGCATATCGGCGCGCCTGCGAAACCGGTGGTTCAGAAGAAAGACCGGGTGCTGATGGGACAGAAAATCGCCCAGGCGGGCGGATTCGTTTCAGCCGATATCGTCAGCTCGGTATCAGGCACGGTGAAGGCCATCGAACCGCGTCTTACGGTGTCCGGCGCCAAGATTGATGCGATTGTGATTGAAAATGACGGTGAATATACCCCGGTAGAGGGTATAGGAAAATACCGGGACTACACAAAGCTGACAAAGCAGGAAATCTTGGATGCCGTGAAGGAGGCGGGTATCGTGGGCCTTGGAGGTGCAGGTTTTCCGACCCATGTAAAGCTGATGCCGAAAGATCCTGATGCGATTGACTATGTGATTGTAAACGGCGCCGAGTGCGAACCGTATCTCACCAGCGATTACCGTGAAATGCTGGAGGATCCAGAGCATATTGTGGGCGGACTGAAGGTGATGCTTCAGCTTTTTGATAATGCGAAGGGTGTGATCGCCGTTGAGGCGAACAAGCCGGTTGGCATTAAAAATCTGCAGGAACTGGTAAAGAACGAGAGCAGAATTGAGGTTGTTCCCCTGAAAACAAAATATCCCCAGGGCGCAGAGCGCAATCTGATCTATGCAGTGACCGGCAGAAAGATCAACTCCACGAAGCTTCCGGCAGACGCCGGATGTATTGTGGACAACGTGGATACGGTGATTGCGATTCACATGGCGGTCTGCGAGAGCACGCCTCTTATGAGGCGCATTGTCACAGTGACCGGCGACGGCATTGCACAGCCGGGCAATTTCAGTGTGAAAATCGGAACAAGCTTTGCAGAGCTGGCGGAGGCGGCCGGCGGCCTGAAAGAAGGCGTAAAAAAGGTAATCGCCGGCGGCCCCATGATGGGAATGTCGATTCCTTCGCTGGATGTGCCGATTGTAAAGACCTCCTCAGCGCTGACCTGTATGATGCAGGATGATGTGGAGCGGTATGAGGAAACCGTATGTATTCGCTGCGGCCGCTGTGTGCAGGTATGTCCCTCCAACATTGTACCCCAGAAGATGATGGACGCTGCGATGAAGTATGATACGGCGGAGTTCGTGCGGTTAAATGGCATGGAGTGCTGCGAGTGCGGAAGCTGTACCTTTGCATGTCCGGCAAGACGGCCCCTGACCCAGGCGTTCCGCCAGATGCGTCAGGCTGTTATGGCTGAGAGAAGAAAGAAAGGATAGGAGGGATTATTGTGAACGGCTTTTTAAATGTTTCATCATCGCCTCATGTCAGAGGCGCCGATTCCAGCAGAAGCATCATGTATGATGTTGCTTTGGCCCTGCTTCCTGCCACGGCTTTCGGCGTATATCGTTTTGGTATATATTCCCTGCTGGTATTACTGGTATCCGTTGGATTTGCACTGCTGTCGGAGTATATGTTTCAGACGCTGACCAACCAGAAAGTGACGGTTTCGGACGGAAGCGCACTGGTTACGGGTCTTCTTCTGGGACTGAATCTTCCGCCTACCGTGCCCCTTTGGATTCCTGCCCTGGGAAGCATATTTGCTGTTGTATTTGTAAAACAGTTTTTCGGCGGTCTGGGCCAGAACTTTATGAATCCGGCCCTGGGTGCGCGTTGCTTTTTGCTGATCTCATTCACCGGGATTATGAGTGATTATGTTGTGGACGGCGTTTCGGGAGCAACGCCGCTGGCGCAGCTGGCCAGCGGTCAGGCTGTGAATCTGTCCTCGGCTTTTCTTGGATTTACGGGAGGCACCATCGGGGAGGTTTCCGAACTTGCGGTATTGATCGGCGGCATTTATATGCTGGTGAAAAAGATTATTACCTGGGAAATTCCGGTGCTGTATCTGGCAAGCTTTGCAGTGTTTGAACTGATCTTCGGCGCTCAGAGCGGCGACCTTGCATTTGTGGCGGCGCAGCTTTGCAGCGGCGGCATTATGCTGGGCGCGTTCTTTATGGCCACCGATTATGTGACAAGCCCGATTACGAAAAAAGGCAAGATCCTCTACGGTATTCTGCTGGGCGTCCTGACGGGAATCCTGCGCACGTTCGGCTCATCGGCGGAGGGAGTATCTTATGCAATCATCATAAGCAACCTTCTTGTTCCGCTGATCGAGAAGGTAACGATGCCCACGGCCTTTGGCTATGCGCCGGGAGCGCTGGAGGGAAAGAAAGCTGTTTCTATAAAAAGCTATATGCCTGCGGTGAAGCTGTGTACGATTACCCTGGCGGCAGGCCTTGCCCTTGGCGGAGTTTATCAGCTGACAAAGGGTCCTATTGAGAAAGCAGAGCTGGCGGCTCAGGCGGAGGCCTATGCGGCGGTATGTCCGGACGCCGAGAGCTTTGATACGGATGAAAAACTGGAGGAGACGATTGCATCTCTGACAGCGGAGGACGGCACGGTGGCCGACGGAAAATTCGGAAACGTGGTATATGAGAGCGCTTACGCGGCTCTGGATGCCGAAGGAGTTCAGAATGGCTATGTGGTAAATGTTACCAGCAAAGAAGGATTCGGCGGGGATATCACCCTCAGCATCGGCTTTGATTCTGAGCTTGCCATTACCGGTATGGAATTTTTGGCGATCAGCGAGACGGCCGGCCTTGGCATGCGTGCGACAGAGGATACATTCAAAGACCAGTATATCGGCGATGCCGTGGAAGAATTTGAGCTGACTAAGGATGCGGCGAAGGACGATACGCAGATTCAGGCGATGAGCGGAGCGACCGTTACCTCCACCGCAGTTACCAATGCCGTCAATGCAGCGCTGTATCTTGTGAACAGCGCAGCAGAGTAGGGGGTGTGAGCGATGAATAATAACAATGCATATAAAGAGAGAATTTTAAACGGCATTATCAAAGAGAATCCGACGTTTATTCTGGTGCTCGGCATGTGTCCGACGCTGGCGGTGACGACTTCTGCGATCAATGGCATCGGAATGGGGCTTTCCACCATGGCGGTATTGATTCTGTCGAATCTGATTATCTCGCTGATGCGGAACATCATTCCCGATCAGGTAAGGATTCCGGGATATATCGTGGTAATCGCTTCACTGGTTACCGTGGTGGAGCTGCTTCTCAAAGCGTACATTCCGGCGCTTTATTCCTCGCTGGGACTGTACATACCGCTGATCGTGGTAAACTGTATCATTCTGGGCCGCGCTGAGGCATATGCCTCCAAGGCGACGCCGCTTTTGGCTGCCTGCGACGGACTTGGAATGGGACTTGGCTTTACGATTGCGCTGACGCTGATCGGTATTTTCCGTGAGCTGATCGGGGCAGGCACGTTCTTTGGTATGAACATTATGCCGGCGGGCTTTCAGCCGGTGGCAATCTTTGTGTCCGCGCCGGGCGCGTTTATCGTACTCGGAGCTTTGATTGCGGTGCTGAACGGATTGAAGATCGAGAACAACGGCAACAAGAAAGTGGAAGGCTGCGAGGGCGATTGCTGTACCTGCGGCAAGGCCGGATGTTCTGACCGCAAAGACGAGCAGAAGACACAGGCATAGGGAGGGATAGACATGTCAGAAATGGTATTATTATTAGTCGGTGCGGCTTTGGTAAATAATGTTGTACTCAGCCAGTTCTACGGTCTGTGCCCGTTCCTTGGTGTTTCCAAGCAGGTAAAGACCGCCGCCAGCATGGGCGTGGCAGTTATTTTCGTTATCACGATTGCCTCTGCAGTGGCAAGCCTGATTTACGATCTGGTACTGACGCCGCTGGACCTGCAGTTTTTGCAGACCATCGTATTTATTCTGGTAATTGCAGGACTGGTTCAGTTTGTGGAAATGTTTTTGAAGAAATCAAGCCCTGCCCTGTATCAGGCGCTGGGCGTGTATCTTCCGCTGATTACAACGAACTGTGCCGTGCTGGGCGTAGCGCTGACAAATGTACAGAAAGAATATGATTTTGTACACAGTGTAGTGAACGGTATCGGAACTTCTGTGGGATTTACAATTTCCATCGTGATTCTTGCAGGTATCCGTGAGCGTATGGAAAACAACAATATTATCGGGCCGCTGAAGGGGATGCCGATTGTGCTGTTTACGGCAGCGCTGATGGCCATTGCCTTCAACGGGTTTGCCGGGTTGATATAAGGAGGAAGAAACATGAGTATAACAGCAATTCTGTTGACGGCCCTGATTGTGGGCGTGGTAGGTGCGGTTGTTGGCTTCCTTCTGGTGACAGCCGGGGAAAAATTTAAGGTGGAAACAGACGAAAAAGAAGCTGCAATCCGTGCAGAGCTGCCGGGAAATAACTGCGGCGGCTGCGGATATCCGGGCTGTGATGGCCTGGCGGCGGCAATTGCAAAGGGCGAAGCGCCTGCAAACGCCTGCCCGGTGGGAGGCGCTCCTGTAGGAGCAAAAATCAGCGCGATTCTTGGCGTGGAGGCAGAGGCCGCGGTGAAAAAAGTGGCGTTTGTCCGCTGCTCCGGAGACTGTGATACAGCGCTTGACAAGTGCAATTATGTTGGAATCAAGGACTGCCGGGCGGCAGCAGTAGTGCCGGGCAGAGGCGCAAAACACTGTGTGAAGGGATGCAAAGGCTTTGGTTCCTGCGTGACGGCGTGCCAGTTTGATGCGATCCACGTGGTGAACGGCGTAGCCGTGGTAGACAGGGAAAAATGTGTGGGCTGCGGTAAGTGTGCGGCCACCTGCCCCAACGGACTGATTGTGCTGATACCGGCGGATGCAAAGTATGTGGTGCAGTGTAATTCCCAGGATAAAGGCAAAGCAGTAAGGGAAGCCTGTTCCGCCGGATGTATTGGATGTACGGCCTGTGTAAAGCAGTGCGAGTTCGGAGCAATTTCCATGAATGGAAATGTGGCGGTGATTGATCAGGAAAAATGTCAGGCCTGCGGCAAATGTGCGGAAAAATGTCCCGCCAAGATCATCCGCAAAAGGTAGGAGAACAGCATGAAATTATGGCAGCTTTCCATGACAGCACTGTATCAGTTGAGTATTCTGGTAAGTCCTATGATTGAGGAAAGCGAAAAATAAAAGAAGAAGGAGAAGAAAATGAATAGCAGGAAGAAAGGTTTAATATCCCTTGTAGCTATGGTGGTGCTGACTTTGGCGCTGATTCTTGGCTCAGACGGTATTTATAATATGTTTCTTCAGAAAGCGTCAGACAGCGCAGCCGGCGGCAGTCAGGCGGCGGTTGAGACGAGCGCTCAGGGCTTTGGAGGAGACGTTGTTGTGGCTACGGCACTTAATGAGGACGGCACGTCCATAGAGAGCGTAACAATTGTTGACTGCAGTGCAGAGACGCCTGAGATTGGCCAGGCGGCGGCGCCTGAAGTGGCGGCGGCGATTGCAGAACAGCAGAGTCTGGATGTGGACGGCGTATCCGGCGCAACCATGACAAGCGATGCCGTAAAGAGCGCGGTGGAGGCGGCCATTGTGGAGGCCGGATTCGATGTGTCAGCGTTCAAGGCAGAAGAAGCCGGGGAAGAAAAAGCAGAGTCTGAGACGAACGCGGCAGAGGAACCGGAGACAGACGCGGCGGCAGATACGGCAGACACAGCGGCGGAAGAATCTGAGACGAACGCGGCGGCAGAAGAAAAGGAAACTTCAGATGAAGAAACAGCCGCTGCATCCGAGGAAGCAGTTTCGGAAGAAGAAGCTTCGGAGGCGGCAGAGGCATCCGGCGGCGAGGCAGTGTTTACGGCAGGCGAGTTTGAGGGAACAGGAGCCGGAAGAAACGGAGAAATCAAGGTTAAGGTGACTCTTTCCGATACAGGGATTGAGAACGTGGAAGTAACAGAACATTCAGAGACGGACGGCATTGGAAATCTGGCTTTTGATGGAATGATTCCCCAGATGATAGAACGCCAGACGGTGGATGTGGACACCGTCAGCGGCGCGACGCTGACAAGCGAGGGCCTGAAAGAAGCCGTGACGGACGCTTTGAAAGCTGCAGGAATCGATGCGGCTTCGCTGAAAGGAAAAGAGGCGGATACGGCGAAGGAGCCCGCAGAGGATCAGGAGATCGACGCGGATGTGGTAATTGTCGGAGCCGGCGGCGCAGGCATGGCTGCGGCAGCGAGCGCCAGCGAACAGGGAGCAAACGTGGTTGTCCTGGAAAAAATGAGCTTTATCGGCGGCAATACGACGCTGGGTGAGGGCACATATAACGTGGCGGATCCCGAACGCCAGAAACTGCTGACGATGACGGAGGACAACAAGGCAGAGGTAGAAGCGGCTCTTGCACAGGATCCCGGGGATAATCAGGATCTTGCGGATCTGATTGCGGATACAAAGGCGGATTATGAAGCTTACCTGGAATCGGGCGATACAACGCTGTTTGACAGTGCGAACTGGCATGCGCTGCAGACCTACGAGGGAGGCGGCTGCATTGGAAATATTCCTCTCATCCGCACCTTTGCAGAGGGAGCGGTAGATACTTTGGACTGGCTGGAAAATACGATTGGCGTTCCCTTTAAGGACGATTATATTTTCATGGCTATCGGAGGCAAATGGGCAAGGGGACATCAGGTTGACCTGGTGGCTGCAACCGGCAAAGAAGGCGATGGCGGCGGCAAGATTTATATTGACCGTCTGCGGGAGTACGCAGAGAAAAACGGTGCGCAGATCATTACAGACGCCAAAGTGACAAAGCTGATTATAGACGAAAACGGAGCGGCGGCCGGAGCAATTGCGGAATGTAGCGACGGTTCCAAAATTACGGTAAATGCGCCGTCAGTTGTGCTGAGCACAGGCGGGTTTGCCGCAAATTCGGAGCTTGTGTACGAGTACAGCGGCGGAACGATTACAACCACAATGACAAGCTGCGCAAAGAGCAGTATGGGCGACGGAATCAAACTGGCGGAGGAAGCCGGCGGAACAACGGTAGACCTGGATCAGATTCAGGTGCATCCTCTTGGCGATCCGATTGATGACTGCGGCTGTGTGGCGATGTTTGTGGGTAACTGGCTGAGCGCGACGGAATATATGTTTGTAAATAAAGAAGGGGAACGGTTTGTAAAAGAGGACGGAACCCGCTATGAAATGTCTATGGCCGAGCTGGAGCAGACGGATGATCAGATGTGGCTGATTGTGGATTCCAGCGAGATTGAGGGAGATGAAAGCCGCAAAGAGCAGATTGAATCCCTGATTGCAGACGGCCACAGCGTAGTCGCGGATACGCTGGAGGAACTGGCAGAAAAGATTGACGTGGATCCCGAAGTGCTTACAGCGACGGTGGAAAAGTACAACAAAGGTATGCTGGAGGGCAAGGATGAATTTGGAAAAGCCACCAGCCCCGATTCTGTAATTGAGACTGCACCCTTCTACGCAAGCCTCAGAACGCCTACAGTGCATCACACGATGGGCGGCGTACAGATAAACACTGAAACTCAGGTACTGGATGCAGATGGAAATCCGATTCCGGGCCTGTATGCCGCAGGCGAAGTTACAGGCGCAATCCATGGCAATAACCGCCTGGGCGGAAATGCTTATCCGGACATTATGACCTTTGGAAAAATTGCCGGTGAAAATGCAGCGAAAGCTGCAAATGTAACGGCTGCAGCTTCCTCGGACGATAAGGCTGAGGAAGACGGCGCAGCGCCGGAAGATGAAACGACAGAAAACGAAACCGCAGAAAATGAAGCGCCGGAAGCCGAAACTGCAGAAGATAAAACTGCAGAAAATGAAGCTGCGGAAAACGAAACCGCACAGGAAAATGAGGCGGCCGCTGAAAGCGCGTATGCGGCCGGTACCTATGAAGCTGCGGCAAAGGGCTTTGCCGGTGATGTGAAGGTTTCCGTGACAATTGGTGAGGACGGAAACTTTGAGGATGTATCGGTTACGGACTGCAGGACGGAAACACTGGATCTGGGACAGAAAGCAGCGCCGGAAATGGCGAAGGCGATTCTGGAAACTCAGAGCGTGGATGTGGATGGAGTGTCCGGGGCGACGCTGACCAGCGAAGCCGTAAGGAAAGCTGTTATTGAATGTCTGATGCAGGCAGCAGGCTGAAATGAATAAGAAAGCATTATTGTATACGGCTCTGACTGCTCTGCTGTGCCTCCTTGTGGGGTGCGGCAGGCAGAAGGAGCCGGAACAGTTTGAAAAGCAGGCCCTTTATTTTGATACGGTAATCCAGATCAGATTCTATGCGGATGAAAACGGAGAGGAGCTTATGCAGCGTTGCATGGAGATGTGCGACGCTATGGAAAAGACCTTCAGCCGCACCGATAGTGAAAGCGAGCTGTACGCGGTGAATCACCGGCAGCAGGATACGGTGGAAGTTTCAGCCGGAATTGCAGAATTGGTGAAGGTGGGATTGGATTACTACGAAAAATCCGGCGGAAAGTTTGATATAACGATTGCGCCTTTGTCAGATTTATGGGATTTTAAGAGCGAGGACGCCCGGGTGCCGGAGGCCGGGGCGATTGAAGAAGCGCTTCAGAAGGTGGACGCTGCGAAGGTTCATGTGGACGGAAATGTCCTGCGCTTTGACAGTCCCGATACGATGATCGATTTGGGCGCGCTGGTGAAAGGATACGCGGCGGACCGGCTGAAAGCATATCTGACGTCTCAGGGGGTAACCTCCGGCCTTATTAATCTGGGCGGAAATGTACTTGCCATCGGGACGAAGCCGGACGGAAGCAATTGGAATATTGGTATCCAAAAGCCCTTTGGAGATTACGGCGACAGTTCCGCCGTGGTAGAAGTGGATGACCAGACGGTGGTCTCCTCGGGAATCTATGAGAGATATTTTGAGCAGAATGGGGTATTATATCATCATATCCTGGATCCTGATACGGGGTATCCGGTGCAGAGCGACATAGAGGGCGTATCTGTAATCAGTGACACGTCGCTGACAGGGGACGCGCTGAGTACCTCCTGTCTGGCTCTCGGCTTTGAGGAGGCAAAAGAACTGATCGGAAAAATCGAAGGAGCCGAGGCGGTGTTTGTTCTGAAGGATGGAACGCTGGCATATACCGATGAAACTATGCGGTAACAGAAATGGAAACGGCAGTATGAAGAAAAAGAGAAATACCATCATTTTTACAGCGGTGATTTTGGCTGCTGCGCTGGCAGGGCTTCTGGCGCAGCGGATTTTTATGAAAAAGGGCGGAAACTATGCGGTTGTCCAGTCCTGCGGCGAGGTAATCGCCCGGCTGGATCTTACGGAGAATACGGTGCTTACCGTGGGAGGAGAAACGTCGGGCCGCAACCGGATAGAAGTCGCAGAGGGGACAGTATGCGTTACAGAGGCCGACTGTCCGGATCAAATCTGTGTGCATCAGGGGAGAATCAGCCGGAGGGGCGAGGTGATCGCCTGCCTGCCCCATGAATTGATTATTACAATTGATACAGATGATGACAGCGGCGCAGACGATGCTGCCTGGTAGAGAAAGACAGCAGAGCTGCTGCAGAGAAGAAAAAAACTGCGTGAGGTTAAACCTCAGCAGCTTTTTTTTCGGGCAGATACATATGTATTTTATCAACACGGTTTTTCACTACGACCTCCGCTACCAGGCGAATACCGTCGGAGCAGGTGACCGATTCGCCTGCGGCTGGAAGATGTTCCAGCTGGTCGATCATAAGGCCGCCCAGAGAATCAAAATCTTCAGAGTGCAGCGACAGATTAAGGGCGTCATTCACATCATCCAGTTTCATGGAAGCTTCAATAATATACTCTCTGTCTGAAATTTTCTGAATCAGATTTTCTTCATCTTTGTCGTATTCGTCCCGGATTTCGCCAACAATCTCCTCTAAAAGATCTTCCAGAGTAATCAGGCCGGCCGTCGCGCCGTATTCGTCCAGAACAATGGTAAAATTGATGGAGTCCTTTCGCATTTCTTCCATGAGTTCGGAAGTATTTTTATATTCATATGTAAAATAGGGCTCCCGCATCAGCGAACGCAGATCAAAATGCTGTTGTCCGTTGAAGAAAAAGTCTTTCAGGTTCAGTACGCCGATCACATTGTCAGCGCTTTCTTCGTAGACCGGAAGACGGGTAAACTGTTCTTCCCGAAAGACACTAAGAACATCTTCGTAGGAAGAATTGACGTCAATGGAAACCATATCCACGCGTGGAACCATAATATCCTTTGCCTGCGTGTCGCCGAAGTCAAATACATTATAGATCATCTGTTTTTCTTCCTGCTCGATAACGCCGTCCTCATGGCTTACGTCCACATAGGTGCGCAGCTCATTTTCCGTCATCACGTCGTTACGGGCTTTTGGATCAACGCCCAAAAGTTTCAGAAACAGATTCGCCAGCCAGTTCGTAAGAAAAATAACCGGGGTCAGGATTCTTGTAAGAAACAAAATAATTCCAGCGTCTGCCAGGGCCATTTTTTCCGCATTGTGGGAGGCAAGAGTCTTTGGGGATATCTCACCGAAAATCAGGACCGCCAGGGTTAAAATGCCGCTGCCGACGCTTACCGCCCAGCTTCCGAAAGTACTCATCATCAGCGACGTCATCATGGAGGCGGCTCCAATATTTACAATATTGTTGCCGATCAGAATGGCGCTCAGCATCTTTCCGGGATTCTCCGTAACCCGCAGAAGCGTGGCAGCACGCTTATCGCCTTCGTCTGCCAGCGATTTAATCTTAATTTTGTTTACCGTGGTCAGAGCAGTCTCCGCCGATGAAAAAAATGCAGAGAGTGCAATCAGCAGAATAATCGTACATAGCTGTATGGCCTCGCCTGAATCCAAAATATCATCTCTCCTTCCGGTGCAGAAGATTTTGGCTGCACCTATTTGATAATCATATCTTATTTCCATAGAAATTTCAACAAAACTGTCGTAGTTTATACATTTTTTATAGCTACGAGCCACGCAGCTTGCCAACGCCAGGGCCGCTTCGATGTGCTGGCACGCCGAAGCGGCCCTGACGTTGGCAAGCTATGCGGCGACAGCCGCAAAGCGAGGGAAACCAAAGGTTTCACGAGCGTAGGCGTGGCGTGCGCATGAAAGAAGCGACAGCCGCAAAGCGAGGGAAACCAAGGGTTTCGCGAGCGTAAGCGTGGCGTTGACAAGTTATGCGGCGAGGGAAACCAAAGGTTTCGCGAGCGTAGGCGTGGCGTTGGCAAGTTATGCGGCAAGGGAAACCAAAGGTTTCACGAGCGTAGGCGTGGCGTGCGCATGAAAGAGGCGACAGCCGCATAGAGAGGAAAACTATTTGCAAAGCCTGGGAATACTTTTGGATATCGCAACATATATTGAAACAGGCAGGAAGGGAGGATGTTTTATGCTGGCTGGATCAAATATCCGCGTAGTAATTAAATCGCTCATTATTTCGTATGGAATCACGGGAATGTTGCTGTTGTTTACAGCGTTTCTTTTATACAAACTGGAACCGGAGCAGAGCCTGGTATCCGTCGGTATTCTTGTAATTTATGTGCTGAGCAGCTTTTTTGGAGGGCTTTTGGCGGGAAAAGGAATCCAGAACAGGAAATTTCTCTGGGGACTTTTGACCGGGACACTTTACTTTTTGCTGCTTTTGCTGGCGTCCTGGACTCTGGGCGGAGGAATCCATTCAAAAGTAAGCGAGATTGTGACCACGATGCTGCTGTGCCTGGGCGGAGGAATGTTGGGTGGAATGTTAAGTTGAACTTGCATTTTAAACAGGGCTGTGCTATAGTATAGGCGTCTACATAATATCAGGTCAATTCAGACAGCTTATCCATAAATACAGCAGTTAAATCGAAAAAGAGATAATAGCTTTTATTTGGATACAAAAGCGGGAAGCAGAAAAGGAGAGTTTATGACACGGGAACAGTATGAGTCGCTTTCGGCGGCACAGCTGAAAGAAGTTGCGAGAGCAAGAGGACTGAGAGTATCGGCAGGCATGCGCAAGACAGAGGTGGTAGAGCTGATGCTGGCGGAGGATGCCAAAACAGGGGAAAATAACAGAACTTCAGAGCATGTAAAAGCGGCGGAGAACGGAAGAACGGAAGACGCGCCGCTGCACAGAACTCAGACGGAGACGTTTTCGAGAACAGAGACGTTTGCAAGGGCTTCTTCGCCTGCGGAAGGGCAGCCGGCTGAGAATCAGGAAAAATCGGACAAGCCGCCTATGGACATCGCCCAGTTGGACAGCGGCATGGAGGCGCATGGGATCCTTGAAGTGCTGCCGGACGGCTATGGCTTTATTCGCAGTGCGAATTATCTTCCGGGAGAAAACGATGTTTACGTATCGCCTTCACAGATCCGCAGATTTGGTTTGAAGACGGGTGATATACTCACAGGAAATACACGTATTAAAACAATGCAGGAAAAATTCAGCGCATTGCTGTATTTAACCTATATTAACGGCAAAACCCCGGGAGAGGCGGCAAAGCGCCGCAATTTTGAGGATATGACGCCTATTTTTCCAAACGAGAGACTGCGTCTTGAGAGAGGCAGCAAAGAAGTTTCCATGCGTATTGTGGATCTGATTTCGCCCATTGGGAAAGGACAGCGCGGGATGATCGTTTCTCCGCCAAAGGCCGGAAAAACGACACTTTTAAAGGACGTTGCGAAATCGCTTCTGAGAAACAATCCGGAAATTCATCTGATCATTCTGCTGATCGACGAGCGTCCCGAGGAAGTTACAGATATCAAGGAAGCGATTGTGGGAGACAACGTGGAGGTGATTTATTCCACCTTTGACGAGCTTCCGGAGCATCACAAACGCGTGTCGGAAATGGTGATCGAGCGGGCAAAGCGCCTGGTGGAGCAGAAACAGGACGTGGTGATTCTTCTGGACAGCATTACCCGTCTGGCCCGGGCTTACAATCTTGTCGTACCTCCCAGCGGACGCACGCTGTCCGGCGGTCTTGATCCGGCGGCGCTGTATATGCCGAAACGCTTTTTCGGCGCGGCAAGAAATATGCGCGAGGGCGGCAGCCTCACGATTCTGGCGACGGCTCTTGTGGATACGGGCAGCAAGATGGACGATGTGGTTTACGAGGAATTTAAGGGTACCGGCAATATGGAACTTGTCCTGGACAGAAAGCTTTCGGAAAAAAGGGTGTTTCCGGCCATTGATATTCCAAAATCCAGTACGCGCCGCGAGGATCTGCTTCTGGATAGGGAGGAACAGGAGGCGGTTTACATTATGCGCCGCGCGCTGAACGGGATGAAATCCGAGGAAGCGGTGGAAAATATACTGAATACTTTTGTGCGCACCAGAGACAATCGGGAACTTGTGCAGACGGTGAAGAAGCAAAAATGGGTTTAGGACGGCAGTGTCCCCAAAAGCGTTCCAAAAAAATTGTGCGAACTACTTGCAAATATTTGATTCATATGCTATAATTCTAGCATTGCTCACGGAGATTGAGAATACTGAAAATAGAGAGGTGAAAAACATGAAAGCAGGAATCCATCCGGAATACCATCAGGCGACAGTTACCTGTAACTGCGGAAATACATTTACTACAGGTTCAACGAAAAAGGATATTCACGTAGAAATCTGTTCCAAATGCCATTCGTTCTACACAGGACAGCAGAAATCGGCAGTAGCGCGTGGACGTATTGATAAGTTCAATAAGAAGTATGGTATTGACGCTTAATAAGTGTGCAGCAGTAAGGTTGGGGTTGGAAAATCTCAACCTTTTTTACCTTATCGGGAACTTTGGAGGAGACATATGAAAGGTTCAGGAATCGGCGGACAGGCGGTCATGGAAGGCGTGATGATGAAAAACGGCGATCGTTATGCCGTGGCGGTCCGAAAGCCGGACAAAGAAATCATTGTAAAAACATCGGAATCGGCGAGCTTTGTAAAGGGAAAAAAATTGTTGTCGAAGCCTTTTATCCGGGGCGTGTTCAACTTTGTGGATTCTCTGGTGCTGGGCATGACGACGTTAACATATTCGGCGGGCTTTTTTGATGACGATGAGGAGGAACCGGAAAAGGAGCCCTCGAAGCTTGACAAAAAAATTGACAGCTTTCTGAGCACAAAAAAGGGCATGGACATTGTCATGGGCATTACCGTGGCCTTTTCTATGGTACTGGCAGTGGCTGTGTTTATGATCCTGCCTTATTTTCTGTCGCTGCTTCTTCAGCGGGTGACGGATTCTCAGAACATTATCGTTACCTGTGAGGGTATTTTAAAAATTATTATTTTTCTGCTGTATATTAAGCTGATTTCTAATATGAAAGATATACAGCGCGTATTTATGTACCACGGCGCAGAGCATAAGTGCATTAACTGCATTGAGCACGGTATGGAGCTTAATGTGGACAATGTGATGAAAAGCTCCAGAGAACATAAGCGCTGCGGCACAAGCTTTCTTCTGATCGTAATGGTAGTCAGCATTATTGCACATATGTTTATCCGGGTAGACTCAAAGCTGCTTGGATTTGCGATTCGTATTCTTCTGCTGCCGGTTATTGCGGGCATCTCCTATGAATTTATCCGCCTGGCGGGCAGCTCAGAAAATAAACTGGTAGAACTTTTAAGCAGACCCGGAATGATGCTGCAGCACCAGACGACGAGGGAACCGACTCCGGACATGGTGGAGGTGGCGATTGCTTCTGTGGAGGCAGTGTTCGACTGGAAGAAGTTTTTGAATGAAAACTTTGGAACGCATTATGAGATCGTAGAAAAAGCGTATGTCTGCGGCGAAAAAATTGTGCCGGGAACCGAGAAAAACGGAGGCGAAAATGCGGAGACCTCCAAAAATGCGGCGTCATGACCTGGCGGAAAACACTGCGGAAAGCGGAAAGTTTTTTGAGAGAGAGCGGCATCGAAGAATTTAAAACGGACGCGTGGCTTTTGATGACCTACGCAACCGGAATGGACAGGACGCATTATTTTCTCGTGCAGGAGGAGGAATTTTCAGAGGACGCAGATAAAACGTACCGGGAACTTCTGAAAAAGCGTGCGGCCCATGTTCCCCTGCAGTATCTTACCGGGACCCAGGAGTTTATGGGACTTTCTTTTGAGGTAAACTCCCATGTGCTGATCCCGAGGCAGGATACGGAGTTGCTGGTACTGGAAACAGAACGGTGTATCAACCCGGGAGACAACGTGCTTGATCTCTGCACGGGATCTGGCTGCGTGGCCATCAGTCTGGCAAAGCGCAGAAAAATTCAGGCAACGGCTTCCGATATCTCGGAGGAAGCACTGGAAACGGCCAGGAGAAATGCAGAGCTTCTCGGAGCGGACGTCTGCTTTGTGAAAAGCGATCTGTTTGAACATATTTCCGGAAAATATGATTGCATTGTATCAAATCCTCCCTACATCCGCCGGGAAGAAATTGCCGGGTTGATGCCGGAAGTGCGGGATTACGAGCCCCTGACGGCTTTGGACGGGCATGAGGACGGGTTGCATTTTTACAGAGAAATCATCCGGCACGGCGGCGCGTTTCTAAAAAGCGGCGGCTGGCTGTTGTTTGAGATCGGCTGCGATCAGGGACAGGCGGTGGCGGAGCTTCTTAAGGAAGCGGGATTTGATGAGATAGAAATAAAAAAGGATTTGGCGGGTCTTGACCGCGTGGCGGTTGGCCGGTGGAATTAAGGAGGAGAACGAATTATGTTTGACAAGCTGGAGGATTTGCTGGTTCGCTTCGACGAGCTGCTGAATGAGCTGAATGAGCCCGGCGTGGCGGCTGATCCGGCACACTTTCAGAAGCTGATGAAGGAGCAGAGCAATCTGCAGCCGATTGTGGATGCATATCGTGAATATAAAGAATGTCATCAGACGGTGGAAGACAGCCTTGCCATGCTGGAGGAGGAATCAGACGAGGAAATGCGGGAGCTTCTCAAGGAGGAGATGAGTACGGCAAAGAAACGTATCAGCGAGCTTGAGCATGAATTGAAAATTCTTCTTTTGCCGAAGGATCCCAACGATGATAAAAACGTGATCGTGGAGATACGTGCGGGAGCCGGAGGAGATGAAGCGGCATTGTTTGCTGCGGAAATGTACCGGCTGTACGTTAAATATGCCGAGAAGCGCCGATGGAAGGTGGAGCTTATGAACGCGGATGAGATTGGCATAGGCGGAATGAAGGAAGTCAATTTCATGATCAGCGGCCAGGGCGCGTATTCCAGACTGAAATATGAGAGCGGCGTGCATCGGGTGCAGCGGGTACCGGAGACGGAATCCGGCGGAAGAATACACACTTCTACGATCACCGTGGCTGTGATGCCCGAGGTGGAGGAAGTAGATGTGGTGATTGATGAAAAGGACATCCGCATTGATGTTATGCGGGCTTCCGGAAACGGCGGACAGTGCGTCAACACCACGGATTCTGCCGTGCGTCTGACCCATTATCCCACGGGTATTGTGGTGTACAGTCAGACAGAAAAATCCCAGCTTCAGAACAAGGCAAAGGCGTTTGCACTTCTGAGGGCAAAGCTGTATGATATTGAACAGCAGAAGGCCCATGATGCCGAAGCGGAGCTTCGGCGCAGCCAGATCGGCACGGGCGACCGCTCAGAAAAGATCCGTACCTATAATTTCCCTCAGGGACGTGTGACGGATCACAGAATAAAACTCACGCTGTACAAGCTGGATTCTGTTATGGACGGCGATATCGACGAGCTGCTGGACAGCCTGATCGCAGCAGATCAGGCGGCTAAGCTGGCGAAGATGGGCGAGGAATAAAAAACGATAGGGTAAAGGCAAAAGCAAAAGCCAGCGTTGGAGCAGAAATGCTTCTTACGCTGGCTTTCTTCAAAATAGAAAACTGCACATTCGCAAAACAAAAAATTCAATTCATAGATGCTTTATATTCCTCTCCCCAATTTCGCATAGCGTCAAGGATAGGTTTCAGGCTCTTACCTAAATCAGTCAGAGAATATTCTACCCTCGGCGGAACTTCCGCATATACTTTACGGCGGACAAGACCATTTGTTTCCATATCACGAAGTTGGGCGGTCAGCACCTTTTGGGATACGCTGCCTATGGATTTTTTTAATTCTCCAAAGCGTTTTGTGCCAGGGAGTAAGTCCCGCAAAATCAACACTTTCCACTTATCGCCAATTAAAGTTAAGGTCGTTTCCACAGGACAGGCAGGCAATTCCTTTACTGGTTTTTGTTCGCTCATCATATCATCTCCTATCAATTGTTTCTATCAGAAACTTTGTATAAAATTGTACCATACTATCTTAAAATAATCAATCTTTCAAATCGAAATCGGCTTGGTAACTGTCCAATAGTATCATTTCGGTAACTACACCACAATAAAGTGCTTACTTTACACTTGAAACTGCCATTCGTATAATATAGTCAAGAGCTACAAAGAACGGCCGCTGCGAAGCTTAAAGCAAAACAACAATAATAAAATACGGAGGCTATCATTATGAATAAGAACACATTTACAACTGTAAAACTCGACAAAGGGGAAATGAATGTTTACGATTTCGGAGGTATCAAACTGCACGCCTATAAGACGAATGATTTCATTGACGATGAAGTATTTATCGTTGAAAAAAACGGCAAGGCTGTAGTCATTGAATCCCCCTGTTTTTTTGACAACATTAAGGAGCTCACCGAATATCTTGAAAATGTTGAGGTTGCGGGAATGTTCGTTGCTTACCACGGCGCAGGTGCTGCCTTCCTTCCTGATGTTCCCAAATATGCCACTCAAAATGCCGTAGACTATTCCGAAAACGGCGGTGGTAAGGCTTTGGTTGATAAATTCACAGGCGCATTTGGAGAGATTTTCGACAACTCTATTCACAAGATTACCAATATCATTAAAGAAGGCAAGGTGACAATCGGTGGTATTGATTTTGAAATTAAGCAGACCGCAGAGGCTTTTGATATTGTAATTCCTGAAATCAACGCCGTTTACACGCATATGCTCGGACACGATTGCCACTCCATTGTTGCGGGCGCAGGTCACGCTGACGGAATTATCGCAGAACTCCAAAGTTATATCGAAAAGGGCTATGACCTGATTCTGACCTCGCACTACACACCGGAGGACTTGAAAGATGCACAGACAAAAATCGACTATCTTGAAAATCTGAAAAAGATTGCGGCAAATTGTGCTGATGCAGACACCTTTAAGGCAGAGGTGCAGAAGGAGTATCCCGCATACAGCGGTCAGAACTATCTGGATATGACGGCAGGATTTTTCTTTGCTTAGTGCGGTGGCGGGGCTGTCGATACGGCGGTCCCGCTTCATTTAAATAAAGTGAAATCGAGGTGGTTTTCAATGTTTTTAAGGAACTTGACTGCAACATCTACCGAGAGTTACTCAGAGCAGATGGGCAGGTTAAAACACGAAATAGAAAATGCAGACGCCATTATAATTGGCGCAGGAGCAGGAATGTCTGCGGCGGCGGGTTTTTCTTACAGTGGGGAACGCTTTGAGAGATATTTTGCGGATTTTTGTGAAAAATACGGATTTTCCGATATGTATTCGGGTGGCTTTTATCCCTATGAAACACCCGAAGAATATTGGGCGTGGTGGTCGAAACACATTTATGTCAACCGTTATGATGTAGAGGCAGGAAAGCCCTATACGGATTTACTGAATATTGTGAAGGATAAGGACTATTTTGTCTTAACTACAAATGTTGACCATCAATTTCAGCTTGCAGGCTTTGATAAAAAGCGCCTGTTCTACACGCAGGGCGATTACGGACTCTGGCAATGTTCCAAAGCCTGCCACGATAAAACTTATGATAATGAAGAAAGTGTACGCCGGATGGTTGCAGCACAGAAGAATTTGAAAATCCCATCAGAATTAATCCCCAAATGTCCCGTCTGCGGCGCGCCTATGACAATGAATCTGCGGTGTGATGATTCTTTTGTGCAGGACGAGGGCTGGTATGCGGCAGCGAGCCGCTATGAGGATTTTATCAGGCGGCATAAAAACTTGCATATTTTGTTTTTGGAACTTGGGGTTGGCGCAAACACCCCGGGCATAGTGAAATTTTCTTTCTGGCGTATGACGGCGGAGAATCCACAGGCAGTCTATGTCTGCGTAAATTTGGGGGAAGCCTGCGCGCCAAAGGAAATCAGCAAACGCTCCATCTGTATCAATGCAGATATTGGAAAGGTACTCGAACAATTATAAGTCAGCAGATTCAATTTCTGATTCCAATCGGGTCAGAAATTGGCGCGACTGACCTGATTTGATATAATGTGTCCAATGAATGAGAGAAAAAGAAATAAAAACACTTGCGTTTGTGTGGATAGTATGATATAATCAGTGACATAAAACTTCAAAATAGATTCTGGTGCGTTCGCACACAAATCCCCAAAGGTTTTATAAAATTTAATACAGAAAGGATGATTATTTGAATTACGAGGATTTTGTCTGTTTTGTAAAAAATGGAATGCAGGAAAGACTGGGAGAGGAGGTGCAGGTTCAGATACATCAGATCATGAAAAACAATTCTGTAATTCTGGATGGGCTGTCCGTCAGTGAAAGGGACAGCGGGATAGCACCGACGATTTATGTGAATGATTTTTACAGAGAGTACTGCAATGGAATGACTATGCCGGAGATTCTTGACTGTATAGAAAACATATACCACAAAAGTCAGGTGAAGCTGCCCTTTGACACTGCCTTCTACGCCGATTTTGAAAAAGTGCGCAGCAACCTGGCCTGCCGGCTGATTAACCGGGCAAGGAATGAGGAACTTTTAAAAAGGATACCGCATCGGCCGTTTCTCAATTTGGAGATGGTGGTGTATTATAGGTTTGAGGACAATATGCTGGGAAACGGCACCATTCTGGTGTATGAAAGCCATCGGAAAAGCTGGCGTGTAACGGAGGAAGAACTTTTTGCGGCAGCCAGGGAAAATACCCTGCGCCTGCAGCCTGAGGAATTTTTGAGCATGGACAGCGTTCTTTCCCGGTATCATATGGAGGATCTGGCGCCGGAAAAGAAAGCACAGCGCCAGCCGATGTATGTTCTTTCCAATAAAGACGGTGCGTTCGGTGCAGCGTGTATTCTGTTTGACTCTGTACTGAAAAAGATCGGTGACAGGCTTGGCGGCAATTTCTGGGTACTTCCCAGCAGTATTCACGAGTGCATCATTGTGCCGGAATCTATTCCAATGAAAAAGGAAGAACTTCAGGCAATGGTGAGGGAGATCAACCGCAATGAGGTGGACGAGGAGGAATACCTTTCAGATGAAATTTACTTTTACCGGCGGGATCTTCACCGGCTGAGCATGTGAAAAACAAAGAAATCAGAGCAGCCGCCAGGGGGACGTGCGCGCACACCCGTCTGGCTGGCTGTCCGCGAAAACAGGATATGAAAACAGAAAAAGGCTGAAAAACTACAAAAGGTCAGGGCGGATTCCTTGACTTTTTGTATATTTTGTAGTATTATGCTTAGTGGTACTGCCAGGCAGTGCTGAGCACCTGTAGCTCAGGGGATAGAGCAGTGGTTTCCGGTACCACGTGTCGGGGGTTCGAATCCCTCCAGGTGTGTTGGAAGGTGAAAAAGAAAACGGAGGAAAAGCGGAATGGATACTATCAGAGAATGGATTTCTGATAATCTGCGCTACATACTATTGGGACTTGCGCTGATTTTGGTATTGGCAGTTGCGATCATCGGCATCAGAGCCATTAGCAATATTGCCAGCGGCGGAAGCCCATTGCCAAAGACGCAGGAAACAGAAAAAGTGACAGAGGCAGAGACTGCGACGGAGAAAACGAGTGATGTGATTGTCGAGACAAATGCTCCGGTGGACACGGGAAGCCTGATACAGAACGACGGAAAAGTTTTGACTACCATGACTTCTTATTATTCTGCAAGAACCAACGGCGATACGGCGACACTTCAGAAACTCGATCCGGAGACCGGCGGTCAGGACACGGCAAACAGTTATGTGGAGAGTTACAGCAATATTAAGACATACTCCAAGGAAGGTCCGGCGTCAGGCAGCTATGTTGTGTATGTATGCTACGATGGAAAAGTGAAGGATATCGATACGTATGTGCCCAGTCTGACACAGTTTTATCTGAAGACAAATGAGGACGGCACCCTTTACATAGCAGACGCGGAGAGCGACGCGCAGGCAAAACAGTTCGTGGAGGAAACCACAGCCAGCACAGAAGTGCAGAATCTGATTGCCTCCGTACAGGAGGAGTGCAAGGCGGCTGAGGACTCGGATCCGGCATTGAAGGAATTTATGAATACCTATGGAAATTCCCAGGGTGAAAACAGTGTGGAGGGTTCTGCAGGGGATTCTTCTGAGATGGTTGCAAACGATGAGGTATATGTCCGGGCGGAAGCCAGCACAGAGGCGGAAATACTGGGCGGCCTGTATATTGGCGAGACGGTGACGAAGATTAGTGAGACGGATGACGGATGGACGCAGATCGATTACAACGGACAGACGGCATACGTAAAGAGCGAGTTCCTCTCCACACCGGAGCAGGCTCAGTCGGAATCGGAAGCTGACTATTTTGCGCCTGCGGCGGCAGAGGACGGAACGTCGGACGATGGGGCCGTGGAAGACGGAGCAGCGGAAGATGAAGCTTTAGAGGACGGAGCGGCAGAAGACGGGTATGCAGAGGATGGAGCTGCGGCCTGATAGAGAAGAAAGAAATATTGACAAAGCCCTGCTGATTTGGCAGGGCTTTGATTAAAAAAACGAATCAGAGTTATCTATATTATCTGTATTGTGAAATAAGAAAAAATCTTGTCACTGAAAAAAAGTGAGTATATAATGTAGAAGGACAAAGTGGTCGAAAGATGCAGGTGAACAGTCCGCCTGCGTTTTTGCGTACAGCGATATTACGAAGGGTTTAAGGAGGAAAATGAACATGTCTTATGTAGATGAGGTAATTGAGCAGGTGGTAAAGAAAAACCCTGCGGAGCCGGAATTTCACCAGGCAGTGAAAGAGGTTCTGGAATCTTTGAGAGTAGTAGTGGAAGCAAATGAAGAAAAATTCAGAAAGGACGCGCTTCTGGAGCGTCTGGTGGAGCCGGAGCGTCAGATTAAGTTCCGTGTTCCCTGGGTAGATGATAAGGGACAGGTACAGGTGAATACCGGATACCGTGTACAGTTCAACAGCGCGATTGGTCCGTATAAGGGTGGACTTCGCCTGCATCCGTCGGTGAATCTGGGTATCATTAAATTTTTGGGATTTGAACAGATATTCAAAAATTCTCTGACAGGCCTTCCCATCGGCGGCGGCAAGGGCGGTTCTGACTTTGATCCCAAGGGAAAATCCGACAGAGAGGTTATGGCGTTCTGCCAGAGCTTTATGACGGAGCTTTCAAAATATATCGGCGCAGACACTGATGTGCCGGCTGGCGATATCGGTACAGGCGCAAGAGAAATCGGTTATATGTACGGACAGTATAAGAGACTGACCGGACGTTACGAGGGCGTTCTGACAGGAAAGGGACTGTCCTTCGGCGGTTCTCTGGCAAGAACAGAGGCAACCGGCTACGGCCTTCTGTATCTGACGCAGGAGCTTCTGAAAATTAACGGCAAGGATATCAACGGCATGACGGCGGCGGTTTCCGGCTCGGGCAATGTGGCAACCTACGCAATTCAGAAAGCGCAGCAGCTTGGCGTGAAGGTAGTTACCTGCTCTGATTCTAACGGCTGGGTGTACGATCCGGAAGGAATTGATGTGGAAGCCCTGAAAGAGATCAAAGAAGTAAAACGCGCACGTCTGACGGAATATAAAAACTACCGTCCGAACTCAGAGTATCATGAGGGCAGAGGCGTATGGAGCGTGAAGGTTGATCTGGCACTTCCCTGCGCGACCCAGAACGAGCTGCTTCTGGACGACGCAAAACAGCTTGTGGCAAACGGTGTAACCGCGGTATGCGAAGGTGCAAATATGCCGACTACGCTGGAAGCGACGGAATATCTGCAGGCAAACGGCGTGATCTTTGCTCCGGGCAAAGCGGCAAATGCCGGAGGCGTTGCGACTTCTGCTCTGGAAATGTCACAGAACAGCGAGAGACTGAGCTGGACTTTTGAAGAAGTAGACGCAAAGCTCCAGCAGATCATGATCAATATTACCCACAATATGGCAGATGCGGCAGAGCGCTACGGCGCGGCGGGCAACTACGTTGTCGGTGCAAATATTGCGGGCTTTGAAAAGGTTGTCAATGCCATGACGGCACAGGGAATCGTATAAAAAAATCTGTTTTACAGGCGAGGAGGATGAAAAGATGTTAGACATTAAAATCACCAAAACTACAAATCCGAAGCCGCTTCCTGAAAAGGATAATCCGCTGGTATTCGGAACGATCTTTACGGATCATATGTATGTGATGGAGTATACAAAGGGAAAGGGCTGGCATGATCCCGAGATTATGCCCTATCAGCCGATTGCGCTTGATCCTTCCGCCATGGTATTTCATTATGGCCAGGAGATGTTTGAGGGATTAAAGGCTTATAAAACTGAGGACGGAAGGATCCTTCTGTTCCGTCCGGATAAAAATATTGAGCGTGCCAACAATTCCAATAAGCGTCTGGAGATTCCGCAGATTCCTGAGGATGATTTCCTGAATGCATTAAAGACGCTGGTAAAATTGGATCAGGCATGGATCCCCACAAAACCCGGCACATCCCTGTACATCCGTCCGTTTGTGATCGCAACGGATCCGTTCCTTGGGGTGCGTCCCTCTGACACGTATAAGTTTATCATTATTCTTTCTCCGGTAGGTGCTTATTATCCGGAGGGACTTGACCCGGTGAAAATCTGGATTGAGGACGAATATGTAAGAGCTGTTCGCGGCGGTATCGGCGAAGCCAAAACCGGCGGCAACTATGTGGCGTCTCTGGCTGCGCAGATTAAAGCTCACGAGGAAGGATATTCCCAGGTTCTCTGGCTGGACGGTGTGGAGAGAAAATATATTGAAGAAGTCGGCGCTATGAATATTTTCTTCAAGATAAACGGCACGGTGGTAACGCCGATGTTAAACGGAAGTATTCTTCCGGGTGTTACAAGAAATACATGCATTGCGCTCTGCAAAGAATGGGGACTTCCTGTGGAAGAACGCCGCATTTCCGTGGACGAGCTGGTGGAGGCTGCAAAGAGCGGCGCCCTGGAGGAAGTATGGGGAAGCGGTACGGCAGCGGTTATTTCTCCGGTGGGTCATCTTCGCTATGAAAATGACGTATTCCAGATTAAAGACGGCGGTATTGGTCCGGTCAGCCAGAAACTGTATGACACTGTGACGGGGATTCAGCTTGGAAAGATCGAGGATATCCACGGCTGGACAGTGGAAGTAAAATAAATGGTTTTGCTGTAAGGCGGAGAAGACCTTCGGGCGGTAAATGAGCCTGGAAAATGAAAACTGAATATGCAGGGGAGCTTGTGGAGCAGGCTGAGAGGAAGTAATCAAACTTCGACCCTTTAACCTGATTTGGATAATGCCAACGTAGGAAGACGAAGTATAAGCGGGAGATATCAGAACAGGTATCTCCCGCTTTTTATATCATAGGATGCGCACCTCGCAGAGAAGAAGTTAGCTGAAAGGAGATTCATATGTTAAAAGAAATGCTGGAAAATGTGAAGGACAGAGCGATATGGATGTGCTGCAGGTGAGAGAGTACCTGGGAGAAGATAAAATCATCGGCGTATCGGCTCAGACAGTGCAGCAGGCAGTGCAGGCGGAAAAGAGCGGAGCTGATTATCTGGGAGTTGGGGCGGTATTTTCCACCTCTACTAAGGCAGATGCAGACTACGTGTCCCGCGATACGCTCAGAGAAATCTGCAGCGTCGTTCATATTCCCGTATGTGCCATAGGAGGAATTGGCAGAGAAAATCTTCCTAAGCTCTCCCAAACGGGGATCGACGGCGTGGCGCTGGTGTCGGCCATTTTTGCGGCCCGGGATATCCGGCAGGAGTGCGTAATACTGAGGGAACTGTCAATGGAGATGATAAAAAAATGAAGATAAGAGGAGCTGTATTTGACGCCGACGGAACCCTGTTGGATTCCATGTATATTTGGGAAACCATTGCTTCGGATTATTTGAGAAGCCGGGGGATAGAACCGGAGGAAGGTTTGGATAAAAAGTTCGCTTCTATGAGTGTGGAACAGGCTGCTGCCTATTATATGGACCACTATGGGATTGGCGGCAGCGTGCCGGGTATTGTAGCGGAAATTAACCGCATGGTTGAAGAAGAATACTTTTACCGCGTGGCGGCCAAGTCGGGGGTGCGGATGTGTCTTGAAAAGATGAAACGCATGGGGATAAGAATGTGCGTCGCTACAGCGACGGACCGCCGCCCCATCGAGAGGGCGCTGGAAAGAAACGGGCTGCTGGAATATTTTGAGGAAATTCTGACCTGCACCGAGGTTGGGGCAGGAAAGGAAAGTCCTCTTATTTTTGAGAAGGCGATAGAAAAGATTGGCGTAAAAAAGGAAGAAACCGTTGTGCTTGAAGACGCCCTTCACGCTGTAAAAACGGCAAAAGAAGCAGGCTTTTTGGTAGTCTGTGTGTATGATGCATCTTCCGCGGCACAGTGGAGAGAAATTACAGCGCTTGGCGATTATGCCATAAGATCATTTGAAGGAGAAATGGACGGTTTGCGGGATTTTCTTTTGGGAAAGGGAGGAAAAAGCATATGAAAAAAGTACTTACCATTGCCGGCTCTGACTGCAGCGGCGGGGCCGGAATACAGGCGGATTTAAAAACAATGGAGGCCTGCGCGCTTGCCCGGGGGAAATCCCTGCATGAGAGTGTTGCATGGGCCAGAGAGTATCTTACGGGGGCATTAAAGGCCGGGCTCGACCTGGGCGCAGGCCGTGGACCGCTGGATCATGGATACCGCAGCAGGGTCCCAGGATTGGAAGAAGCGCAGTAGAGCCCCCGGGATTGGAAGAACCGC
>JAUNFZ010000011.1:50369-55349 GCA_030524785.1 Eubacteriales bacterium | reverse complement strand
CAAAGTGTGGTGGAATTTACCTCTGCACTGGAATTTACTTTTTCAAGTTAGCTTTTTATATCATACGTTTAAGTCAGAGTTTTCCGCTTTTCCCCTCCGCCTCCGCTTCCCCCAAAAGGTAGAGAAAAGCAATAGCGGGAACACGCATAATGGGGATTCTGGTTTCGTGTTTTGTGATTCCAAAATCGTCCAGCCGTTTTGTGATTAAAAATGCATTGGTTACTTTGGATTTTTCGCCCTGGCATAGTTCTACAATGGCGTCCGCAGCTGTGATATGGGAATTGCTGCGGTATTTTACTTCGCAGAGAATTTTTTGACGCGGCAGATCCACTACCACGTCTACCTCTTTCTGATTGTTCTTTGCTTTCCTGAAATAGCCAAGGCTCGCGGGCTGCCCCTGGTAGAAGGAAACCATGTGTTTATAGACGGTGGTTTCGACCATTGCGCCCAGTTCCTTTTCGTCCGAAAGCACGTCGTCAATCATCAGCACCGCATTGCGGATAGCGGCATCTGCAATGAAAATTTTCGGTTTTCCCTTCAATGAGCCCTTGCTTCCCACATCCATCGGTTTTGCCAGATAAATGAGGTTGGACATTTCCAGAGCTTTGATATAGCTGTCAATCGTTGTGATTGACGTATTCTCCAGCTCCTTTGCCGCGGCAGTCGCATTAAAAATTCCGGTAGAGTTCATACACAGGTAGAGAAAAAGTTTTTCCATCAGCA
Organism: Eubacteriales bacterium; assembly: GCA_030524785.1. Classification (GTDB taxonomy): domain Bacteria; phylum Bacillota; class Clostridia; order Lachnospirales; family Lachnospiraceae; genus Marvinbryantia. Next base: position 54,626 of record JAUNFZ010000011.1, on the reverse strand, counting down.
GGGGGCTTCGGATATTAAAAAGCGACAGCACGTCCCGTTTGATTACCTTGTCAACCACATCTTCCCTAAGCATCCTCTGCGCATATGCATCATCATCGGATAGTACCAGCTCCGGGAAACCGCCGATCATAAGATAACGGTTGAAATGATTTTGCAGCGGAGCAAATTTGTCCATCAGATCGCCAAGCTGCGCCGGACTCATACTGACAAGCTCCGACAGACGCAGATTCTTCGGCAGAAGGGGCAAACTGAGACCTAGCAGCCGGCAGTATTCATAAAAGGACAGGGTGGGTATTTTGAGAACGCTCCACCGCCCTGTGCCGCTGTCCGCAGAGCCTTTTTCCAAAATAGGGCTTGCGGATCCTGTGGCAATCAGCCGAATATCTTTCCTGCTGTCGTAAATCACCTTCATCCAAAGCTCCCAGTTGTCAGTATACTGTACTTCGTCAAAGAAGATATATCTTGTACCTTCGATAGGGTACATCAATTCATAAATGGACAGCACATTTTCCACATTGACGAGTTTCAGGATCGGGTTGTCAAAAGTAACATACAGAATATTTTTTGGATTGACACCCTCGTCGATCAGATGGTTAATGATCTGATAGAGGATCGTTGTCTTACCTACACGCCTCATGCCGGATAAAACAACAAACCTCCGGATACTTCTGTGCATAAGCGTGTTCAGCGCTTCATAGTATGCCAGCCGCTTCTGCGGTTTGCTTTCTTCCTTGATTGCAGAAATATTGCGCCACCACGGGTTATATTGCCGCAATACTTTAATCACCTGTTCATCATTTACTATCGCCATAATTTACCTCCATAATACTATGATTCCATTGGAGTTTCACTATTATACACTTTGTTTTTATAGAGTGTTTACAAAGTATATTATATCAACAGTCTGAATAGATTACAAGTTATATTTATTAAAAAGCGTTCCGGATCAGTCTTTTGCTATAAGTACAATCCGTACGTCAGTAAATTACCAATTACACTATCAAGTTGGCTGTTTTGCGTTCTGACGGGCAATGATTTCACATATCATTGCTTCGCTGACAGTGAGAATAAAACTTTACAAAAAAAGACGAAATTTCTCTTTCATTTTTGTTAAAATTGGTGTATTATAGATGTCAAGAGAAAATATCGGGGTGAAAAGTATGATTTCAAATCAGGTTTTGCAAAATACTGTGGAGGGAATAAAACAAATCAGCAGGGTGGACGTAGGTATTATCGATACGGAGGGAAACGTTCTGGCTTCTACCTTTTCCGAGGCGGATCAGTATGTGGAGTCTGCAATGCTTTTTGTGAATTCTCCGGCAGACAGTCAGGAGCTGCAGGGTTATCAGTTTTTCAAGGTTTATGACGAAGCGCAGCTGGAGTATATTCTGCTTGCCAGCGGAGCCAGCGACGATACGTATATGGTGGGGAAGATGGCCGCTTTTCAGATACAGAATCTCCTGGTGGCCTACAAAGAGCGCTTTGACAAGGACAATTTTGTAAAAAATCTGCTGCTGGATAATCTGTTGCTGATCGACATCTATAACCGTGCGAAAAAGCTTCACATCGATGCGGAAGCGCGCCGGGTGGTATTTATTCTGGAGACAAATTGCGAAAAGGACAGCGCGGCGCTTGAAAGCGTGCGTATGTGCCTGGGCGGTAAGTCGAAGGACTTTATTACTGCGGTAGATGAAAAGAGCGTGATTGTTGTCAAGGAGCTGGCGCCCGGCGACGATTATGAGGAGATGTATAGGGTGGCGCAGCGGATTCTGGACAGCCTGGAACCGGAAAAACGCGAGGGCGCCCATATTGCCTACGGAACGATTGTGGGGGAGATCAAGGAGGTCTCGCGTTCCTACAAGGAGGCAAGAATGGCGCTGGATGTGGGAAAAATTTTCTTTGACGAGAGAGATATCATCGCTTACAGTTCCCTTGGAATCGGCAGACTGATCTATCAGCTTCCCATGCCTCTGTGCAAAATGTTTATCAAGGAGATTTTTGACGGCAAGTCCCCGGACGACTTTGACGAGGAAACACTGACGACGATCAACAAATTTTTTGAAAACAGCCTGAATGTATCCGAGACTTCCAGACAGCTTTATATCCACAGAAATACGCTGGTATACCGTTTGGATAAGCTCCAGAAAAGCACCGGACTGGATCTGCGTATCTTTGAGGATGCGATTACGTTTAAGATTGCGTTGATGGTGGTAAAATACATGAAGTACATGGAGACGATAGACTTTTAACATGGTATGAAGGACTGAGGGTACACATAGAATATAAAAAGAATAGACGGGGGATTTGGGAGTATGAGATATATTTCCAGATCCCTTTTTTGAGAGGAAATTATGGAAAAAGACGGAAAATTTGTAAAAGGCATGGTCTGCGGAGCGGCGCTCACGCTGGCGTGCATGGCGCTGACTGTAAATTTTTACCGCTTGCGGCTGAACTGGAATCTGAAAGAACTGACGAACCAAACCGCAGAGCAGGAGACAGAACTGGATTTGAATACCAGGGCTGTGGGAAATAAAATTGCGCAGCTTCAGGAACTGATCAATGAGAGCTTCTTGGGCGATATTGATACGCAGCAGGTGGAAGACGCGATTTACAGCGGAATGTTGGAGGGCCTTGACGACCCCTATTCGGAGTACTATTCGGCGGAGGAGCTTCAGAGAATATCGGAATCCTCCAGTGGAGAGTATTCCGGCATTGGCGTAACGCTGACACAGGATCCCGACACAGGAGAAATTTATGTGGTGATGTGCTTCCCAGACACGCCGGCAGTGGAGGCGGGACTGCAGCCGGGCGATGTGATCTGGGGCGTGAATGGGGAAGAAATTGGCGATATGTCGCTGGCAGACCTGGTAGCCAGGATCAAGAGCGAGCCTGGAGAGAAGATTATTCTGAATCTGCATAGAGACGGCGAAACACTGGAAGCGGCGGTGGAACGCAGGGATATACAGGTCCCCACCGTCAGCAGCCGGATGCTGGAGGAAGGTATTGGCTATATCCGTATTTTGGAGTTTGATTCGGTGACGGTAGAGCAGTTCGAAAAGGCCCTTAAGGAGCTTAAAGACCAGGGAATGGAAAAGCTTCTTGTGGATGTGCGCGATAATCCTGGCGGCGTACTGCAGGTAGTATGCGATATTCTGGATGAGCTTCTTCCGGAGGGGCTGCTGGTCTATACGGAGGATAAAGATGGACAGCGCACGGAGCACTTTTCGGACGAAGAACATCAGTTGGATATGCCGATGGCGGTGCTGATCAATGAAAACAGCGCCAGTGCTTCAGAGATTTTTGCAGGAGCAATTCATGATTTTGACGCGGGCACACTGGTGGGGACGACGACCTTTGGAAAGGGAGTTGTCCAGAGAGTCTACGACTTTACGGACGGCACCGGCGTGAAGCTGACAATTGCAAAGTATTATACGCCTGATGGCACAGATATACACGAAAAAGGAATAGAGCCGGACGTACAGGTCGAACTTTCGGAGGAAGCAAAACAGAAAGTGGCTTTGGAAGACGCGGAGGATCTTCAGCTTCAGGAGGCTCTGCGCATATTAAAAGAAGAATAATCAGCCGCGGGAAAAGGGAAGATCATCCGAAGGAAAATCCGGACATTCTTCCTGAAACTCCTGCAGTTCTTCGTCAGAGAGACCTTTGAGGTACAAATCGGCAAATTCTTTGTCGCTCATGAGAGCCAGGGCGCGGATTTTTTCAATAGATTTTGCAGAGAGAACCGGTTCTTTAGGCATGGCATTTGCATCCTTTCGCTAGTTAATTGGAAGTTTAATTATATTTTAGTCAAAAATAGACTAAATGTAAATATTAAATAAAACAAAGTGTGCGCTTGTCGCACACTTTCGCGCCCGAGCGGTGCTGTTTACAGCGAACTTCTTTTCCGCGAGGTGCGCATCCTTTGTATCATGGAAACGCAGTTTCCTATGATATAAAAAAGGGAATTGCACAATTCTTTCAAATATGATATGTTTATTAGTTGAGGGAGTGCATAATTAACTCTAAGGAGAATGATGTACGATTATGAAAAGAAAACAGCTTTGGAAAAAGATTTCCTATATCACTATATCAGGGGTATTGGCGGCGTCTGTGCCGTCAGCAGCGCTTATGCCGGCGGCAGTGATGGCTCAGTCTGATTCGTCTCAGAATGACGGAACAGATGGTACACAGGGGCTTGCCCCAGTGAATGAGGGGACGCCGGAGCCGGTATCTACGGAACCGCAGCCTACCGAACCG
>JAUNFZ010000011.1:0-50359 GCA_030524785.1 Eubacteriales bacterium | reverse complement strand
CGACACCCACAGAATCTGAATCCAAAGGACCGACAACCACATAATCGGAGCCCACAGAACCGACGCCCACAGAATCGGAGTCGTCAGCACCAGATACATCGGAGGCGACGACGACGGAGAATGTGACAGAACCGATCACGTCGGAGCCCACAGAACCGGATACGCCTGCGCCGGATCCAGGAGAAACAGAGCCGGATACGCCGGTGATAACGGAGCCTGAGACAGAGGCGCCGATGACAGAATCAGGCAGTGAAACAGAACCCGGAAGCGAAACGGAGTCTGAGAGCGAATCAGAATCAGAAAGTGAGTCGGAAACGGAGCTCCCATTTGATGATGAACTGGAGGATCATTCACCGCTCAACATCAATTATAAGACAAACATTATCGCCAGCAATGCCTCCTATCTGGGAGAATTGTCCAGTACATATGGAATCAGTATTTCTTCAAACTTTGCGTCTATTATGGATCAGGTAGAGGAGGAATTTGCCGCGCAGCTTGATCATCCGGAGGAGTTTAAGGCTTCAAACTGGCGGGACGTGTTTGCCGTGTTTATTTATGAGCTGAAACGGCAGACGGGCTCTGCAAAACTGGACGCCAGCTGCAAATCCCTTCTGCAGCAGATATTTACGGAAATGAATTCCCCTTCTGAAGCCCTTGGAATCGGCGCAGATGGGCTTCAGATTACCGACGTCTTTGTGGAGGAATATCCCATTGACGATGAGCTGGAGAGAATTGACGCTCAGGAACGGCTTCTTTTGGCTGCGTGGGAGGAACAGCCCGGAGCCATGGGCGAACAGGCAAAGCGTCTGATCCGCGAAAGGGCACAGGCGCAGAGGGAAGAAGCGTACGAGGAACAAAAAGAGGAGATGGCCCGGGCCAGATATGAAAAATGGCTGAGAAAGAAGCAGGAACTGGAGCTTCAGAGCCAGGACAGCTCCGATTCATCTGGTGCTTCGGAAACGGAAACAAAAACGATTGCAGATTATGTACAGATGAAATCAATCGGCAGCGCAGGAGCAAAGGAAATAGAGAAGTATGCTTCGGCAGAATGTCTTCAGCTCTGTGCAATCGCCAGCGCCGCGCCGCAGATCGTCCGCGCATCTGTGGGAAATGATGTGTCGGAGGAGAGAGTAAAGATTGTGACGGCGGCATACAGCCTTGTAGGAAAAGTGGGATACTTCTGGGGCGGAAAATCTGACGCTATCGGCTGGGATTCCAGATGGGGAACGGCGGAAACGGTGACGGCGTCGGGAAGCACTTCCACCGGCATGACCCGGAAATACGGTCTGGACTGCAGCGGCTACGTTCAATATTGCTATAGAAACGGGCTGGGCGGCAGCGACGCCGGTATTGGAGGCCATACGACTACCCAGTGGAACGGCTCCGAGATGGTGGACATGAAAAATGTAAAACCGGGGGATCTCGTATTTTACGGGGGACCGGAAAAAGGAGACATGAACCACGTAGGCGTGGTGGTCGGCAAATCGGCCGACGGCGGACTGATTGTGGCCCATTGCTCCTCCAGCCGAAATGGCGTGGTGGTAGGCGAGGCCTGGTCTTCCGGCTTCCGCTATGTGCGCACGGTATCTTCTCTGAAATGATGCGGCGCTAAAACGGATAATTCATGATATAGATTATTTTGATGTTTATAAATCATAATACTGCGGCGGGTTTTTGGTTGACAAACAAAAAACCCGCTGTTATTCTTATTTCAGAACAAAGACGTTCTTTTCCAGGGGGAAAGAATGTCTTTTTATATAAGGAGATGTGAACGTATGAAGTATACAAAGGAAGATGTTATGCGTCTGGTGCAGGAGGAGGACGTAGAATTTATTCGCCTGCAGTTTACAGATATTTTCGGTACCATGAAAAATGTGGCCATTACTGCCAGCCAGCTGGAGAAAGCGCTTAACAATAAGTGCATGTTTGACGGCTCCTGCATTGAAGGCTTTGTGCGTATCGAGGAATCGGATATGTACCTGTATCCGGATCTGGATACCTTTGTCATTTTTCCGTGGCGCCCGCAGCAGGGAAAGGTGGCCCGGCTGATCTGCGATATCTACCGGCCTGACGGTACGGTTTTTGAGGGAGACCCGCGCCATGTTCTGAAGAAGGTGCTCGCGGAGGCGGAAGAAATGGGATATCAGTTTGACGTGGGGCCGGAATGTGAATTTTTCCTGTATCACACAGATGACAACGGCCAGCCCACGACGATTACCCATGAGAAAGCGGGATATTTTGACCTGGGTCCGGTGGATCTGGGAGAAAATGCCCGGCGTGACATGGTGCTGACCCTGGAGAACATGGGGTTTGAGATCGAGGAATCCCATCACGAGGTGGCTCCGGCCCAGCACGAGATTGATTTCAGATATGACGACGCCTTAAAAGCTGCGGACAATATTATGACGTTTAAGCTGACGGTAAAGACGATCGCAAAACGTCACGGACTTCACGCAACCTTTATGCCGAAGCCGAAGGCGGGCATCAACGGCTCCGGTATGCATATTAATATGTCACTTTCAAAAGAAGGAAAGAATATTTTCAATGACGAATCCGACAGCAACGGACTGAGTCCGGAAGCATATTATTTTATCGGCGGATTAATGAAACATGTCAGCCACATGACGGCCATCACGAATCCTCTGGTAAATTCTTACAAGCGTCTGGTGCCGGGGTTTGAAGCGCCGGTATATATCGCGTGGTCCTCAAGAAACCGTTCACCGCTGATCCGCATCCCAGGACAGAAGGGCGAGAATACCCGTGTGGAGCTTCGTTGCCCGGATCCCTCCAGCAATCCGTATCTGGTGCTGGCGCTTTGCCTGGCGGCGGGACTTGACGGGATCAAAAATAAGATTATGCCGCCGGCTCCGGTGGACAAAAATATTTTCCGTATGACAGAGGAAGAAAGGGAAAATGCAGGCATTTTGACTTTGCCCGACAATCTTTTAGAGGCTGTGGTGCAGATGGAGCATGATGAATTTATCTGCGGGGTTCTAGGAGAACATATCAGTAAAAATTACTGCAAAGCAAAGAAAGCAGAGTGGAGGCAGTACAGTACGAATGTAACTGCCTGGGAGCTGGAACAGTATCTCTATCGAATCTGATATCCTGTGATGATTAAGCATAGGAGCAGGAGGTGGATAGATTGGTAAGTATTATCGTGGTATTTCCGAAGGCAGAGGATGCAAGAAACATCAGAAATATACTGGTGCGCAACGGATATCAGGTATCTGCCGTCTGTACCAGCGGTGCTCAGGTTCTTCAGGCAGCGGATGATTTGGGAGAGGGAATTGTCGTCTGCGGGTACAAGTATGCCGATATGATGTATACTCAGCTGAAAGAATACCTTCCGGCAGGGTTTGAGATGCTGCTGATTGCATCCGGCCATGTTCTGGAAATGTGTCCCGACAGGGAAATTGTGCGTCTGGCACTGCCCCTGAAGGTTCATGATATGGTAAATACGCTGGAGATGATGTACAGCAATATGGCAAGACGCAGACGGAGGGAAAGAAATAAGCCTAAAGTCCGCACCGAGGAGGAGAAGCAGCTGATTGCGGATGCAAAGAAGCTTCTGATGGAACGCAACCACATGACGGAGGAGGAAGCGCACCGCTACATGCAGAAATGCAGTATGGACAGCGGTACAAATCTGGTAGAGACAGCGCAGATCGTGTTTACGCTGATGAAATATTAGAGACGTTTTTTGACGGCCCGCCGCCGCGGCAAAGGGGCGGGACGATATCAAAGGGAGGAATTGTACAATGAAGTTTACAAAAATGCATGGGGCGGGGAATGATTATGTATATGTAAATTGCTTTCAGGAGAAGGTAAAAGATCCGGCAAAGACAGCGATAGCAGTCAGTGACAGGCATTTTGGCATTGGCTCCGACGGACTGATTCTGATCGCTCCGTCCGAAGTGGCCGATGGAAAGATGGAAATGTACAATGCGGACGGTTCTCAGGGAGCCATGTGCGGCAACGGCATCCGGTGTGTGGCAAAGTATATGTATGATTATGGCATCACCGACAAGACAGAGATTTCCGTAGAGACAAAAAGCGGTATAAAACACCTGAAGCTGACGGTGGAGAACGGACATGTTTCCGCTGTGAAAGTAAATATGGGTTCGCCGGTTTTAAAAACTTCGGAAATTCCTGTGATCTCCGAAAAGGAAAAGGTGATCGCAGAACCGGTGGAGATTGACGGCAATCTGTGGAATATCACCTGTGTTTCCATGGGCAATCCCCACGCCGTGACTTATATGGAGGATGTAAAGCATCTGGAGATAGAAAAGATCGGCCCCAAGTTTGAAAACCATGCGATGTTTCCTGACCGTGTGAATACAGAATTTATTCATGTGCTGGATCGCCATACTCTGGAGATGCGCGTTTGGGAGCGGGGTTCCGGTGAAACGCTGGCCTGCGGCACGGGAGCCTGTGCGGCTGCGGTGGCGTCGATTTTAAACGGATACACGGAGGATGAGGTGACGGTAAAACTGCTGGGCGGAGAGCTTAAGATTTTCTGGGACAGAACAGAAAACACGGTCTATATGACCGGAAGCGCCACCACAGTGTTTGAAGGTGAAATTGAGATATAACATTGCCGCAAATTGAGGCATATTTTGAAAAATATACTGGGAGGAAGGAAAAATGGCAAAGGTAAACGATAATTATTTAAAGCTTCCGGGGAGTTATCTTTTTTCCACGATTGGGAAAAAAGTGGCGGCGTACAGTCAGGCGCATCCGGAACGGAAAATTATCCGGCTGGGAATCGGCGATGTGACGCAGCCGCTGGCACCGGCGATTATCACGGCGCTGCACAAGGCGGTGGATGAGATGGCGGATGCGGCTACATTTAAGGGCTATGCCCCGGATCTGGGATATGAATTTCTGCGGAGCGCAATTGCGGAAAATGACTATAAAGGCCGGGGATGCGATATCCGGGCGGATGAGATTTTTATTTCCGACGGAGCGAAGTGCGATTCGGCAAACATTCAGGAGATTTTCAGTACGGATAATAAAATCGCTGTCTGCGACCCCGTCTATCCGGTGTATGTGGATTCCAATGTCATGGCTGGAAGAACAGGAACCTGGGACGCTGCGGCAGGAACCTGGAGCGACGTCATTTATATGCCCTGTACCCAGGAAAATGACTTTGCGCCTGAACTTCCGGATGAGACGCCGGATCTTATCTATCTCTGTTTCCCGAACAATCCTACAGGCTCGACCATTACAAAGGATCAGCTTCAGATCTGGGTGGATTACGCAAATCAGGTGGGAGCCGTGATTATTTACGACGCGGCCTATGAGGCGTATATTTCCGAGGAGGATGTGCCACATTCGATTTATGAGTGTGAAGGCGCAAGAACCTGTGCGATTGAGCTGCGCAGTTTTTCAAAAAATGCGGGATTTACCGGCGTCCGTCTTGGATTTACCGTAGTGCCAAAGGAATTGAAGGCGGGAGATACGTATCTTCATCCTCTGTGGGCAAGAAGGCACGGAACGAAATATAACGGTGCTCCCTATATTGTGCAGAGAGCCGGAGAGGCTGTATATTCCCCGGAAGGGAAGGCACAGTTGAAAAAGCAGGTGGCATATTATATGAAAAATGCCAATGCGATTTACGACGGCCTGAGCGATATGGGCTACACGGTATCCGGAGGCGTCAACGCTCCCTATATCTGGCTGAAAACGCCGGAGGGCATGACTTCCTGGGAGTTTTTTGACTATCTTCTGGAAAAGGCAAATGTGGTCGGAACGCCGGGAGCTGGCTTTGGACCGAGCGGAGAAGGATATTTCAGGTTGACGGCTTTCGGAAACTATGAAAATACGATGGAAGCGCTGGAGAGAATCAGAATGATGTAAGAAAAGCCGGGGGTTTACAGAACCCCCAGCTTTTTTAACTCTTTGCAGGCTTTGTCATAATCGGTAAAATGGATGGTCGAAAGTCCCATGCTTTTGGCGGCTTCTATGTTGTCGGCGTTGTCGTCGAGAAAAACCGCCTCTGCCGGATTGATGTCGTAACGCCGGAAAAGCTCTGCAAAAATCCAGGGATTCGGCTTTACCATTTTCACTTTATAGGAGAAGACGCCTCCATCCATCAGCGGAATAAAATCAAGCTCGTCCTTTGTGACATTGTAGCCGTATTCACTGTAATTGGAAAGATAATAAACGCGGCATCCATTGTTCTTTAACTGTTGAATCAGAGGCTTCGCATAGGAATGTTGCCGGATGGTATCGCCAAGAGCGCCGATTACCCGGCGGATATCTTCAGCGTACTGCGGAGCGCAGCTGATAAAACGCGCCAGACATTCCTCGTGAGTTAAAACGCCGCGGTCTGTTTCTGTCCAGTCTTTGTTGCGGTAGGTGGCGTTGGCAATCGCTTCATATTTTTCGGGAGGGAAGCCAAAGGATTTCAGGCTTGGCTCCCAGTCAAAAGATACCAGAACATTGCCGATATCAAAGATTACAGTGTTAATCATTTTTTTCCTCCTCATCTTTTCTGAGAACCCGGTAGATCAGCGTATATGCATAGAGAAGTACCGGGAGGACGATGGTGAAGCCCACGCAGAGCTTAAACATACTGTGAGCCCAGGGGCTGTCAATCAGCGCGAAAACAAGGGTGGCCAGATAAAGGCCAATCAGCAGAATGGCGCCTGCGGCCGCCAGAATACGTTTTGATTTTTTCATGGCTGTACCTCCAATGGCTGAACCTCTGCGCCGGGCAGGTCTGCAAGAAACTGGCAGATGGCGTTGTTTTCCGCCTTGCTTTCCGGAATAACAATGTGATTCTGTATGGTGGGCGCAGTGAAATCTATCAACGGGACAGAGATCAGTGTGCCGTCGTCCAGGTATTTCTGCACGAGGCTTTTCGGCAGAAACGTATATCCAATTCCCTCCAGAAGATACGGCAGTAAATGCGTTGACTTGTCAATCTCGAAGGGGAAGGAATGATTTTTGGGAAACATGTCCCGGATAAAGGTTCCGTTATCGTGTAACATAAAATTGCAGTACAGATAATTCAGATCCGGCAGTTGATCCTGGCGGATGCCCTCACGGTATTCCGTATGTACCGGCGAGGTTACGAGAACAAGTTCCTCCGTGTGGAAGGGCTGGCACAGAAATCCCGCTTTTTTCAGGGGCACATAGGAAAAGACAAGGTCCAGCGTCCCATCCTGCAACATTCGCAGCAAAGTGCCGGAATGGTCTATGATGACTTTCATGGAGACGTCGGGGTGATTCTGCACATAATTCATAATGGGGCGTGTCAGGTAGCAATCGTAAACCGTATTGACTGTACCGAGGCGCAGAGTTTCTGAGAAAGTGTGCAGCATACTGAGCTCCTCGATCGCAGAGGCTTCCAGGGCCACGATGCGCTTGGCGTAACTTAAAAAGTGCAGCCCTTCCTCTGTGAGCTCCACATTCTTCCGGTTGCGGATAAACAGCTTCTTGCCGAGTCCTTTCTCCAGCTCCATAATGCGGTTTGTGACAGTGGACTGCACGATATAGTAACGGTCCGCCGTCTGCGTAAAATTCTTTAATTCTGACAGAGTAATAAAGGTTTTTAAATTTTCAATATTCATAACGCCCTCTTATCGAAATACTACATTAGTCATTTTATAAAATTCATTATACAAATTTTATCTCCATCGCTATAATAAGTCAATAGGAAGAAAAGCGATTTTTGAAAGGAGCAGCACAAATGAGCAAACTATACTCCAGAGTGACGGACGAGATGAATTATTTTGAAGGCAAGGATCCGGTTGCTCTGGCAAAAGAATATCAGACGCCGTTATATGTATATAATGAAAGAATCCTGCGGCAGCGCTGCCGTGATCTGAAAAATATGGTGAAATATCCGAATTTTGTGGTGGACTACTCTGCGAAAGCAAACTGCAACCTGGCATTTCTGCAGATTGTAAAATCAGAGGGCCTTGAGGTGGACGCCATGTCTCCGGGGGAAATTTATGTGGAGAGGCAGGCAGGGTTTGCGCCTGAGGAAATTTTCTATATTGGAAATAATGTGTCGGCAGAGGAGATGCAGTATGCCATTGACGCCGGGGTACATATCAGCGTGGATTCTTTAAGCCAGCTGGAACAGTTTGGACAGCTGGCGCCGGGACATGAGGTTGCGGTGCGTTTCAATCCCGGCGTGGGAGCAGGGCATCACGAAAAAGTGGTGACTGCCGGGAAAAAGACAAAATTTGGGATTGAGCCGAAATATATTCCTCAGGTAAAGGAGCTTCTGAAAAAATATAATTTGAAGCTGATTGGCATCAACCAGCATATCGGCTCCCTGTTTATGACGGGAGAGGCTTTTACCGCCAGCATCGGAGCGCTGTTTGAGATTGCGAAGCAGTTTCCGGGGTTAAAGTTTATCGATATGGGCGGAGGCTTCGGGATTCCCTACCGGAAGGAGGAGGGCGAAGCGCCCCTTGATATTAAGGAGCTGGGCGAAGCCATCGACAGGGCTATTTCGGCGTTTGTAAAGGAGTATGGAGAGCAGGTGACGTTTCGGATTGAGCCGGGACGCTATATTTCCGCAGAGTGCAGCGTGATACTCTCCAGGGTACATTCTGTAAAGCAGAATCATGATAAAAAGTATGTGGGCTGCGACTGCGGGTTCAATGTACTGCAGAGGCCGATTATGTATGATTCCTACCATGGAATCGAGGTATACCGCGAATCAGAGCAGCCTTCCAAAGGAACGGAAGCCGTTACGGTGGTGGGAAATATTTGTGAGAGCGGCGACATTCTTGCAAAGGACCGCGTGCTGCCGGAAATATTCAAGGGGGATGTGCTGGGGATACTGGACGCGGGAGCCTACGGCTTTACCATGGCCTCCAATTATAACAACCGCCTGCGTCCGGCGGAGGTATTGATCCGGGAAAACGGAGAAGTGGTACTGATCCGCGAGAGGGAAACCCTGGACGACCTGATGCGGCATATGATACCTTTAAACGTGTGATCTGCAAAGAGGAAAAGCAATGGCGGATTATATTACAACTTATTCAAAAGTGCATTTTACGCCCATGGAGCCGAAGGCGGAGGAAATATTGATTTCCGATATTGCCCATCCGCTGTCGCTTTTAACCAGGGCAAACGGACATTTTCCACAGTTTTATTCTGTGGGACAGCACAGCATCCAGTGCGCCCGCGAGGCGGCGGCCAGAGGATATTCGGACAGGCTGGTGCTGGCGTGCCTGATTCATGATGCCAGCGAGGCATACCTTTCTGATATCACCCGGCCGGTGAAAAAGAATCTGCCGGGTTACCGCAGCGCAGAACGCGTGCTGCAGGACGCCATTTACCGGAAATTTCTGGGAAGCCTGCCGGATGAAAAAGAAGCGGCGCTGATTAAGCATGTGGACGACACCTGCCTGTACTATGAATTTTATCATTTTGCCGGAGAAAAACTGTTTGAATGTCCCGGGGAAATGCTTTCCCAGGCGGACTTTTCCCTGCGGCCCTTCATAGATGTGGAAGAAGAATTTACAGAACTTTTTGAGCGATATAGTGCTTCGGTCCGCAAATTGTAGTTCTTTGGCCCGCAAATGAGCTTGACATTTGGGCGGATAGTGGTACAATAACAAAGGCGGCGGATATGTCCGCCGTAAAAATGACAATTGCATAGCATTTATAATGCTAGGGGAGCCTTTGGCTGAGAAAGCGTCCATATGGACGCTGACCCTCACTACTTGAACCGGATAATACCGGCGTAAGGAAGCAGACTACCGAAGAAGCTCCTCCTGTCAAAAATTATTTTAAAGGAGGTTTTTTTATGTCATTTTTTGTATCAAACGTAGAGGGAGAACTGCTCCTCACTACGGCAGGGAAAGCGGCGACGGCAATTCTTCTGGCGTTGCTGGTAATCGCAGCGGCGGCGATTGCCACAAGGAAAGACAGAGCAAAGAGAAGTATGGGAACAAAGCAGTTGGTATTCTGTGCCGTAGCCATGGCACTGGCGATGGTGACGTCTATGCTGAAGGTATATTCCTTCCCCTTCGGCGGTTCTGTTACCTTGTGCAGTATGCTCTTTATCTGCCTGATCGGTTATATTTACGGTCCGGCGACGGGACTTCTGACCGGAGCCGCTTACGGTGTACTGCAGTTTTTGATTGAGCCGTATATTCTTGCACCCGCGCAGGTGTTGGTGGATTATCCGCTGGCATTTGCGGCATTAGGACTTTCCGGATTCTTCTGCAATGCCAAACACGGGCTGGTTAAGGGATATCTTCTGGGAATTACGGGCCGTTGGGTTTTTGCCGTTATTTCCGGCTGGATTTTCTTCGGAGAATACGCCTGGGAGGGCTGGAATGTGGTGCTGTATTCTATGGCATATAATGCCTGCTACATATATGCGGAGGGAATTGTCACTGTGATTATTCTGATGATTCCGGCAGTGTCCAAGGCACTGCAGCAGGTAAAAGTGATGGCGAACAATTAGAAGGACTACGAAATTAGAAAGATCACGAAATTATAATACGCGCAGAGTAAACCCCGCAGTAAGCTGTGAAATATCCAGTTACTGCGGGGCTTTTATAATCTTAATTTCAGGGAACTGCCGGCTTGTTTCTGGTGAACAGGCCAGGTGGACGTTTCTGCATCCGCTCAACTTACCGGCGGTGATGATACAGGGTGCGCACAGAATTCAGCACACACAGCATAGCGACGCCGGTGTCGGCAAATACCGCCATCCACATAGAGGCAAAACCGGCAAGGCCAAATACCATTACGAGGATTTTAACCAGCAGGGCAAAGACAATATTCTGCTTTGCGATGGAGGCGGTGGAGCGGGCAATCTGAATTGCCTGCGGGATTGCGGCTGCGGAGGAATTCATAAAGACCACATCTGCAGCTTCAATGGCGGCATCGGCGCCGCTTCCCATGGCCGCGCCCACATCAGCGCCCGCAAGTACGGGAGCGTCGTTGATGCCGTCGCCCACAAACATTACACTTCCGTGTTTCTGACGGATAGCGTCAAGCTTTGCCACTTTATCCTGGGGGAGGAGTTTTGCGTGCACTTCATCAATGCCGGTTTCCTTTGCCACAGCTTCCGCGCTGCTCTGGGCGTCACCTGTGAGCATGGCGGTTGCAACGCCGAGCTTTTTCAGAGCGCTTACAGCGGCGGGAGCATCTTCCTTGACGGTATCCGAGATCAGGATAAAGCCCTGAAATCTGCCGTTTAACGCAATCAGAACCTCGCTTCCAAAACCTTTCTGGCCAAGATCGGGCAGCTCCACATGATACTTATCCATAAGCTTTCGATTGCCGCAGAGCAGTGTGCCGGTTTCTGTTTCTGCCTTGATGCCGTGGCCTGCAATCTCCTCAAGGGCGGAGGGCTTGATCAGCGTCAGTCCCTTGCCATTGGCGGCAGATACAATGCTGGCGGCGATAGGATGTGTGGACGCCTGCTCGCATCCGGCGGCCAGAGACAGCAGCATATTCGGGGTCAGCTCGCCGGCGGATGTCACATCCTGCACGACAAAGTTTCCTTCGGTAACAGTTCCTGTCTTATCCATAACAACGGCTTTGACTTCGGCCAACTGCTCCAGAGCAACGCCGCCTTTAAAGAGAATACCGTTTTTGGATCCAACACCAATCCCGGAGAAAAATGCCAGGGGAACGCTGAGTACCAAAGCGCAGGGACAGCTGATGACAAGAAAACTCAAAGCGGTGTACACCCAGTGGCTCCAGTTTCCGGTTACAATTGAAGGAATAATTGCAGTACACAGAGCAATGGCAACAACAATCGGTGTGTAAATACGTGAAAATCTGGTAATAAAGCGGTCGATTTTTGGCTTTCTGGCGGCGGCGTTTTCCACAGAGTCGAGGATTCTTGAGACCATGGATTCTTCCAGGGGCTTTTCTACCCGCAGCGTGAGCTGTCCGGAAATATTGACACAGCCGGAAAGCAGCTCGTCTCCAGGCTTTGCCGACACCGGAACAGGTTCGCCGGTAACAGGCGAGGTGTCAATCTGGCTGCTTCCATCTGTGATAACGCCGTCCAGCGGAATACGGTCGCCGGGGCGAATCAGAAGAAGATCGCCGGGCTTGGCGTCGGCAGCCGGAATCACGGAGGTACTGCCGTTCTGAATCAGATTGACAGTTTCAGGGCGCATATCCACGGCGTCCATGATCTGTGAGCGGCTTTTTTCTACTGCGCGCTCCTCAAAATATTCGCCGATGCGGTAGAAAAGCATAACGCCTACAGCTTCCGCATAAGTCTGGATAGCAAAAGCGCCCAGGGTGGCGATACTCATCAGAAAGTTTTCGTCAAAAATCTGGCCTTTGGCAATATTCTTTGCCGCAGTGAGAAGGATTTCACCGCCGAGGACCAGATAACCAACCGTGAAGATTGGAATGGTAACGGCTGTACCGAAGCCCTGTTCTTCCAGAACCTTCCCGGCGATAAAGAGAGCGGCGCCGATCAGGATACAGAGAAGATCTCGGGAAACGCCGGATTTTTTGGATGTATTTTTGGAGACGGCAGCCTTCGGGACAATTTTTACGTCCGGTTCCACAGCAGAGCAGGCGGCCTGAAGCTTGGGAAGCAGATCTTCCCGGGTTCTGGAATACACCCAGAGCTGCTTGGTGGCATAGATCACAACGGCGTCCTCCACTTCAGGGAGCTGGGCAATCCGGCGTTCTACCTTGGCGCCGCAGTTGGCGCAGTCCAGATTTTCCAGAAGATATACTTTTTTCGGAGCCGTAGATGAAGAATGGTGCGGCTCTATGTGCTCATGGTTATGATCGTGACCGCATCCGCATCCGCAGGAACCGTCGTGCTCATGCAAATGATCATGTTCGTGCGAATGACCGTGTTCATGGATATAATCCTGCTCATGTGAATGATCATGTTCATGCATATGGCTGTGCTCGTGAGGATGTTCCTGTTCATGCCCGTGCTCATGGCCACATCCGCAGGAATCTGCATGGCTGTGATGACCTTCCGGACAAGGTTCGTGTGAAGAACTGTCATGGCTACATTCGATGTCACGTCCGTATATATATTCACTCATAATTTTTCCTCCCGTAACAATCTTAGTTAAACATATGAACAACTGTTCAAATATAGTATATGGCAACGGTTGGATAATGTCAATAGGAAATCCGAAGGAATTTTCTGTGCTTTCTGTGCGAATTTTTTGTGAACAAAAAAAGCGCCCTCCGCCGAGGACGCTTTCAAAACTCTTTAATATTCTTTAATTGCCTGTGATACATACATGCGTATCGTATACGCTTCCCTTCGGGAAAGAATAGCCGCAGGTGGGACACTGGATATATTCTGTGCCCGCCGGCATGCCGAGAGCGGCGTTTTCTGCATCAAGATGCGCCTGGTAACTGCCGTCTGCCACAGTAAACCACTGATAACAGTAGCCACACTGGGCGGTAGCGGGAGCTTCCGTGGCGGCAGCAGTGCTCTGTGTCTGAGCCTGCGTCTCTGTCTGCGCGTTTGTACTTTCTGTGGGCGGCGTATCGCCGTATCCATAGGTGTCCGCCCAGGCTTTTTCCTGAGCTACATGCACAGAATATACGGTGGTGCCGTCTCCGTTTGGCTCCAGAGAAATCTGCTGGTAGCAGTAGGGACACTGCTGTGTGCCGTAGGCTTCTGTGGTTGGCGTAGTAGTTGTGGAAGATGTCTCAGAAGTAACTGTGGACGCCTTCACTTTCGTTTTTTCGGTTGTCTTGGTGGTACTGGACGTTGATTTTGACGTCGATTTTTCCGTTGCTTTCACCGTCTGCTTTTCTGTTTGGGTCTCTGTCTGCTTTTCCGAAACGGTTTCTGACTGTGTTTCCGACTCTGTTTCGGCCAGCTTTTTGCGGCAGCCGGTGAGGCTTAACACAGCGCAGAGAGAAAGAAGAAATAACAATTTGCCTTTCTTTTTCATTATGATACCTCCCCTATATCGAAATGTGATTATATTCATATTTGCTTTATATTTTATCACTTTGCCGTATAAAGGTCAACAGAATGTTTTTGCTGCCAATATTGCCCTAAAATGAAAGACGATGGTTTGAAAAAAATTGACATGTAACCTAAAAAGAGTTACAATGACAAAAAATGAGTTGGTGATAAAATGAGAGAGTTTATTGAAAAAACTTTACATCAGAAAATAGATCTGGTGCCATTTGAATGTGCAGATTCTTTCCCTTTGGTGTTTATGGCAAATTATGACTTTTATATTATGAAAATCGCAAGTCAGGAGTGTATTCTTGTTGTTCTGAAGGAAGAAATAAATTTGTCTACGCTTAGGAAGCAATATAAAAGAATTTCACAGATAACAGGGAAATATTGTGTTCTATATCTGAAAAAGTTGAATTATTATTCGAGAGATAAGATGCTGGAAGAAGGAATTTCCTTTATCTGGGAAGAACGGCAAGTTTATATGCCCTTTCTTGGACTCTTACTTCAACAAAACGAAACCAGAGATGTAAAGCCATGTTTTAAGATTTCTTTTTTAACGCAGAAATTGTTGCTGACAGCTATCTATGATGAGTGGGACAATGTTTCTGTAACAGATGCGGCGGAGAGATTATCTGTTTCTAAAATGTCTATTACAAGAGTGTTTGATGAAATGGAAAGTCTGAATCTTCCTGTATTAAAGAAAACAGGAAGATTCCGAAGATACATCAAAGCTGGAACAAAAAAAGAGATCTGGGAAGTAATCAGGCCGTTCCTGCGTTCACCATTGTTAAGAGAGTATCGGTTGGAAAATAAATATCCAAAGAAACTCATAAAGAGTGGAATATCAGCTTTGGTAGAGTTGTCCATGTTGGGAGATAATCCATATCCTACTTATGGTATTACGAAATATGATGCCAGAAAAAAAGAAATAGACCGGGAAAAGGAAGTGCCAACAGGAGAACAACCAGGATGCATTATTCAGGAGCTGGGATATTGTATCCCGTTTAAAAATGGCGCTGTGATTGATCCGCTGACAATTTATTTACTTCTGAAAGAGGAAGATGATCCAAGAGTTGAAATGGAACTGGAAGAAATGTTGGAGGAATATGTATGGTAAGAGGAATGGATGTGTTCCGTGATTATTTTGCTGAATATATAGCAGTATGTATTAATTGGAGGTGCAGCCTGCGACATATCGTTTCATGAAAACGATATGGATTTCAGAGCAACCAAAGATCTGGATATGGTGCTTGTGGTGGAAATATAAATATGTTGAGAACATGATAATAAGGTTTCAAAGAAAAGGGAAAATGAGTTCGGTTCAGATGCCTGAAAAATTATACATTGACTGTAAACTGAAAAAAGTTAGAGAATTGAAAAAGCGTATGCTTTCATGTATAATGAGGATGGAATCAGATGGGAAAAATAGAAGAAACAGGAAAGGAATATGCAGGTGATGAGTCAAAGTCTGCGAGGAACGATCTGCACGCTGGCCGGCGCTGTATTATGGGGATGCTCCGGGGCATGCGGTCAATATGTCTTTACAAATTACGGCGTGGATTCAGGCTGGCTTACGGCTGTGAGAATGTTGGGCGCAGGGATTGTCCTGACGCTGTTTATTTTGATAAAACAGCCTGGGAAGGCGGCGGGGATATGGAAAGTAAAAGGAGACGCCCTTCAGGTGGTGATTTTTGCTGTTTTCGGACTGCTGTTCTGCCAGTATTCCTATCTTACTGCGATATCCTATTCAAATGCGGGAACGGCTACGGTACTGCAGTACCTGGGCCCTGTGCTGATTATGGTTCTGGTCTGCGCATTTAGCAGGCGCTTTCCTACACTGCGGGAGACAGCTGCGGTGATACTGGCGGTCCTGGGAACGTTTTTTCTGGCCACTCATGGAAATCCGGCAAATATGATTCTGACAAAACAGGGGCTTGCCTGGGGTCTGATTTCGGCGGTCAGCCTTGCGTGTTATACGATGCTTCCGGCAAAGATTATCCCCCGGTGGGGCAGCCTGGTGGTGACGGGGTATGGTATGCTGATTGGCGGCGTGGTACTGGCGGCTTTTCTGAACATGCGGCGGCTGTTTGTTCCTCTGGATGCAAAGGGCTGGCTGGCCGTGGGAGGCGTAGTGATACTGGGAACCCTGGTGGCATATACTCTATATCTGCAGGGCGTTGGAGATATCGGACCGGTCAAAGCAAGTATGCTGGCAAGTGTGGAGCCTGTGGCGGCGACGTTTTTGTCCGTATTCTGGCTGGGCAGCTCTTTTGAGCTTATGGATCTGGCAGGTTTTGCCTGCATTATGGCTACTGTATTTTTACTGACACAGCACAGGGATGGGAAAGAACATGAAGCGGGAAGTAGCAGTCGATGATCTGAAAAAATTGTATACAGCAGGCGATATGGCAAGGGTGGGCTGCAACGGCTGTCAGGGCTGCTGCGATTGCTGCCGGGGAATGGGCAGCTCGGTTGTGCTTGACCCTCTGGATATTTACCGGCTTGTCCGGGGACTGCAGATGGATTTTTCAGGACTTATGGAGAAATATCTGGAACTGAACGCAGTAGACGGCGTGGTGCTGCCGAATCTGCAGATGGCTTCAGAAAAGGAATGTTGCGGTTTTCTGAATGAAGAAGGACGCTGTGCGATTCATGCGTTCCGGCCGGGGCTGTGCCGCCTTTTTCCCCTTGGAAGGTATTATGAGAACGGGACATTTCGTTATTTCCTTCAGAAAAAGGAGTGCCGGATGGAACCGAAAACAAAAGTCAGGATCAGCAAATGGCTGGGGGAACCGGAACTGAAAAAATACGAGGCATATATCCTGGCCTGGCATAATCTGCTGGAGGAGATCCAGGAGCTTTTGGCCGGGGAAAAGGACGAGCAGCTTGCAAAGGATATGAGCGTTTATCTTTTGAATAGCTTCTATATAAAAGGGTATCGTATGGATGAGGAATTTTATGTGCAGTTTGAAGAACGCCGGGAACAGATGGAAAAGCTTCTCAGCGTTTTGAAAAGGAAATAAAATATGAAGATAGACGGATTGCTGGATGAAAGATGCATAGCGGTGAAGCGGTCGGTTTCCTCTAAGGAGGAGGCTCTGGAAGAAGCTTTGGCGCTGATGGAAAAAAGCGGGAAAATAAAAGATATGGAAGCATACCGGCGCCAGGTATATCAGAGGGAAAAAGAGGCCTCCACAGGAATCGGAGAGCAGATTGCAATTCCCCACGGAGTGTGCAGCGCAGTCGCCGCCCCGGCTCTTTCAGTTCTTCTGATAAAAGAAGGGGTAGAGTTTGGCGCTGCCGACGCCCGTCCGGTGAAGCTGATTTTTCTGCTGGCGGTTCCGGAGGCAGAGAAGGATCTGCATCTTAAGATGTTAAGCAGCATTGCGGCTATGATGACAAAAGAAGGTGCAGCGATGGAAATGATGAATGTAGCCGATGAAAAGCATCTGCTGGAGCTGATAAGGCGAATGGGAGGGCAGCAGGATGAATTACTGTGACAACTGTGCATATTATATGTATGATGAAGACGAGGAAGCCTATGTGTGTGATGTGAATATGGATGAAGATGAATATGTGCGCCTGATCTCGGACAGCCGTTATCGCTGCCCATATTACCGCAGCGGGGATGAATATGCGGTAGTGAAAAAGCAGATGTAGGGTGAAGCGGATAACGGGAGGAAAAAGCAATGAATTACATTGATCTTCACAGCGATACCATTACCATGCTGCGTTACCCGAAAGAAGATCTTCAGAATAATCGGAGAATGGTAAAAATTTCTGCATTGCAGCAGGGCGGCGCCATGATACAGTGCTTTTCAGATTTTGTGCCTACGGGCCATTATCCGAAACCGCTGCGGGAAATTTCCTGGAAAACATTTCAGCGCATCGCCGATAAAAAGGACGCTCTTTTAGCGCTGCACGCCGATTGCCTTATGCCGGTTCTGGATACTGAAGATATTGTTCTTTGCCGGGACATCGGAAAAATCGGCGTGATTTTTACATCGGAGGATCTGGGTGTGATCGGCAGTGATCTCAAAAAAATAGACCGGGTTTACCGCCGGGGCGTCAGAATCGCCAGCCTGACCTGGAATCACGAAAATGATCTCGGCTTTCCAAATTCAAAAAAGGCGTGGGTCATGCAGAAGGGACTGAAACCCTTTGGGCTGCAGGCGGTAAGGCGGATGAATGAGCTTGGCATTGTGGTAGATGTGTCCCATTTATCGGACGGCGGTTTCTGGGATGTAATTCATTACAGCAAAAAGCCGGTGGCTGCCACACACTCCAACTGCAGGGCGCTTGCCGGACATCCGCGCAATCTGACGGACGAAATGATTAAGGCGCTGGCGGATAAGGGCGGTGTGATGGGGCTGAACTTTGCCCCTGCGTTTTTAAGCGAAAGAGGAGATGGGAGAAGCCTTATTCAGGACATGGTGCGCCATGCACATCACATAAGGAATGTGGGCGGAAGCGATGTTCTTGCGATAGGAACAGATTTTGACGGCATCAGGGGAAAACTTGAGATCGCAGATCCGTCGGGAATGACGCGGCTTTTTGACGCATTGAAAAAGAGCGGATTTCCGGAGAGCGATATCGAAAATATGTTTTACAGGAATGTACTCAGGGTGCTGAAAGAAAACTGGTAAAAATTATTTGTTCGAATTTGCCTGAATTTATTCTTTTAAACTTGCGCTGAGCCCCAAAGTGTGTTATACTTTTCAAGTATTATTGTATACAAGACGTATACGGGAAGAAAAAGAAAAGGGAGGAAAGAAACATGAAGAAATTAGGTTTTCTGTTATTGACTCTCGCAATGTGCCTGACCTTTAACATGGGCGTATTCGCAGAGGAAGACAATTGGAAAATCGCAATCCTGACAGGTACAACTTCTCAGGGTGAAGAAGAATTCCGTGCAGCAGAGCGTGCTGTGGCAACTTACGGCGAGGAACATATTGTTACCGACACATATCCGGATAACTTTATGGATGAGACAGAGACAACCATCTCCAAGCTGGTGTCCTTCGCATCTGATCCTGATGTAAAGGCAATCGTTATGTGCCAGGCTGTTCCGGGTGCAAAGGCTGCATTCGACAAGATCCGCACTGAGCTGGGCCGCGACGACATGCTGCTGATCGCAGGTGTTCCCCAGGAAGACCCGGCGGTTATCTCTGAGGCTGCTGACCTGGTATTCTACACCAACGAGGCAAAACAGGGCGACACCATCATGGAAACATGTGCAGAGTGGGGAATCGATGTATTCGTACACTACTCTTTCCCGCGTCACCTGGCAATGGAGACAATTGCAGCACGTAAAGCTCTCCTGGAGGAGAACGCAGCAGCGCTTGGCATCGAGTATGTAGAAGCAACCGCTCCGGACCCCACAGGTGATTCCGGCGTATCCGGTGCACAGCAGTTCATTCTGGAAGATGTTCCGGCTAAGATGGAAGAATATGCAGGAAAGAAAGTAGCGTTCTTTACCACAAACTGCTCTATGCAGGAGCCGCTGCAGGCAGCGATCCTGGATCAGCCGGATGCTTACTATCCGCAGCCGTGTTGCCCGAGCCCGTACCATGCATTCCCGGCTTCTCTGGGTCTTGAGATTTCTGTCGGCGGCGACGATACAGTAGCGCTGAAGGCAATCGCTGAGAAACTGGCTGAGCATGACGCTGTTGGACGTTACTCCACATGGCCGTCACCGGTCAACATGACAATCATCGACGTGGCTGTTGAGTATGCGAAGGGCTTCATCGAGGGCGATATCACAGAGCGCAACGACCATGACAAGGTTGTTTCCATGTTCGAAAACAAGTGCGAAGGCGCTATCGTAGAAAACTACGTAAATGCTGACGGCACAACCATCGACAACTACTACACCATTCTGCTTGCTCCGGTAGACTTTAACGACTACCTTGGCTAATTTACAGCAGGAAGTTTAACAGAATTGAAAGGCCGACCCGCTTCACTTGCGTTGAGGCGGGTCGTTTTCGGAGTTAGTGAAGGAGGAAAGAAATTGGCTGCAGAATACATTCTGGAGATGAAAGATATCACCAAAAAGTATGGTGAAAATACTGTTCTATCCAATGTATCGCTGAAAATTCGTCCGGGCGAAATACATGCCTTGCTGGGTGAGAACGGTGCAGGAAAAAGTACGTTGATGAATGTCCTTTTTGGTATGCCTGTGATTCATGCAACCGGCGGTTTTTCCGGTGAAGTTTTGATTGACGGAGAAAAGACGGTGATTGCCTCTCCGCATGATGCGATGCTGAAGGGGATCGGTATGGTTCATCAGGAGTTTATGCTTCTGCCGGGATTTACCATTACCGAAAACATTAAACTGAATCGTGAGATTACCAAACCGAATATTATGTCACGTATCTTTGGCTCTAAGATGGAGTCGCTGGACATGAAAGCGATGGCTGCGGATGCCCGCCGGGCGCTGGACAGCGTAGGCATGAGCATCAGCGAATATACCATGGTAAACGGACTGCCGGTAGGATATATGCAGTTCGTGGAAATTGCCCGTGAGATTGACAAACAGGGCGTGAAGCTTTTGGTATTCGACGAGCCGACGGCGGTTCTGACGGAAAGTGAAGCAGAACAGCTGCTGAAGGTGATGAAGGAAATTGCTGCAAAGGGAATTGCAATTATCTTTATTACGCACCGTCTGGACGAAGTAATTGCGGCAGCCGACGGTGTTACGATCCTGCGGGACGGACAGTTTGTTACATCCTGTCCCACGGCGGAGACAAATGCGGTTCGCCTTGCGGAACTGATGATTGGCCGTTCCGGCGGCGCGGGAGAATTTTCACTGGTAACAGCCGAGCCCCGGGAGTTTGCCGAGGGGACTCCGCTGGCGCTGGAAGTCAGCCACCTGGCGGTAAATATGCCCGGAGAAGTGGTAAAGGATGTTTCCTTTGAAGTACACGAGGGAGAAATCTTTGGTATAGGAGGCCTGGCCGGACAGGGAAAGATTGGCGTGCCGAATGGCATCATGGGCGTCTGCGAGGCCACCGGCGACGTGGTGTTCATGGGCAATAAGGTTTGCCTGAACGATGCGCGGGAAGCGCTTGCCAGCGGTATGGCAATGGTTTCCGAGGACAGAAGAGGCGTGGGCCTGCTGCTGCATGAATCCATCGAAGACAACATTGTATTTGACGCCATGCAGATCAAGGGCGATTACGTTAAAAAGATTCTGGGCGTCACTCAGAAGGATACAAAGGCGATCCGCAAACATGCAGAGGATATGATTAAGGAGCTTGACATCCGCTGCTTCTCATCTTTGCAGCATACGGGTACTCTCTCCGGCGGCAATCAGCAGAAGGTCTGCATTGCCCGGGCGCTGACAATGAATCCCAAACTGCTCTTTGTATCTGAGCCCACCAGAGGAATTGATATCGGCGCGAAAAAGCTGGTGCTGGAAACGCTGGTGAAACTGAACAGAGAGCTTGGAATGACGATTGTGATGGTATCCTCTGAGCTGATGGAGCTCCGTTCGATCTGTGATAATATTGCAATTGTTTCTGAGGGAAAAGTGGTAGATGTACTTCCGGTAAATGCTTCCGACGCAGACTTTGGTCTCGCTATGTCGGGCATCCGGCCGGAAAGAGGAGGTGAAACGCATGAGTAAGCTTAAAGTAAAAAAATCTCAGATCATCGCGTGCGTTTTGCTTGTGATAGCGGCTATTATTTGCGGATGCGTGGGAATGTACGGCATGTCCTCCCGCTCCTCTGAAAAGGGCGGCAAAATTTTGAGCAATATGCGCCTGCAGGCGATTCTGGATACGGCCGGAAACGGCGCTGTGGACGCTTACGTGACGGCGGCGAAAGCGGAAGCTACCGCGAAGGTCCGCGAAGAAGGCGGCGGTATGACGGAAATCCGTGAAGCTACGGCAAAAGCGGAGGAAGAAGCGCTGGCTCTGGCGGAGAAAGAAGGGATTGGTTCCGTAGATCTTTCGGAAATCGATACGCTGCCGCTGGAGGACTCTCTGGACGTTCTGGCTGCCGCTCAGAAGGAATATTTTGACGAGGAGGCGGCTGCGCAGGCTGTTTATATTGAAGAACACGCGGATGAGGTTGTTTCCGACGGCACAGACGAAGCGGCCGATGAGTCATTGGACGCTTCTGCAGAGGGTGCGGCGGATGCCTCCGCAGAGGACAGCGCCGGAGATATAGCTGCGGAAGGCGACGACATGGGTTCCGACATGGAGATGGCGGAAGAAACGGTAGACCTCTCCGGATTTGAGGCAACTCCGGAAATGCTGGCTCTGCAGGAAAAAGTGGACGAGGCTTATGATAACCTGTGTGTTGAAATTAAAAAAGTATTTCCTGCCCTGACGGACGACATTATGACGGCGTTAAAGCCGACAATTACAAGTACAGTGGCACAGCAGGGAGATACCTTTGAATCCCAGTACGACCGGGCGATGGAAATGAGCGGTATGAATCCTGGAATTTCCGGCACAATCATGCGCCAGGGAAAAACCCTTGCAACTACCGCCGTAGGGCTTCTGATTTTTGCTCTGGCAGTGCTGTTTTATACACCGCTGGTAAAGAAACTTGGCATCCCGCGTCTGGTAATCGGACTGTTTTATATCATCCTGTGTCTGATGGCCTTTATCTATAATCTGTCTCTGCCGGGACAGATCAGCAATACGCTGGTGCGTCTGGGCATGAACGGCGTGCTGGTACTGGCAATGCTTCCGGGTATTCAGTGTGGTATCAGCCTGAACCTTGGTCTTCCGATCGGTATTATCGGCGGTATCCTGGGCGGCTTGCTCTGTATCGAGTTTGGCTTAAGCGGCTGGATTGGATTTCTGTTTGCCATTGCAGTCGGCCTGGCAATTTCGGCAGTGACCGGCTGTCTGTACGGCATGCTTCTGAACCGCTTGAAGGGAAGCGAGATGAGCGTTACCACCTATGTTGGTTACTCCATCGTTTCGCTGATGTGTATTGCATGGCTGGTTCTTCCCTTTAAGAGCAAGGTTATGAAATGGCCTCTGGGCAACGGCCTGCGTACGACAATCGGTCTGCAGACCTCCTACCGCCATTTGCTGAATGATTTTCTTTCCTTTAAAATATTTGGAGTGACGATTCCTACCGGACTTTTGCTGTTCTTTGCGCTCTGCTGTTTCCTGGTATGGCTGTTCATGCGTTCCAAGACAGGTATCGCTATGTCGGCGGCCGGTGCAAATCCGCGCTTTGCGGCAGCGACCGGCATCAATGTGGACAAGATGCGTATTATCGGTACCATGCTTTCTACTATGCTGGGTGCGGTCGGCATCATTGTTTACGCGCAGAGCTTTGGATTTATACAGCTTTATCAGGCTCCGAGACAGATGGGCTTTTTGGCAGCCTCCGCAATTCTCTTAGGGGGGGCTACTACCTCCCGGGCGAGAATCAGCCACGTTATCATTGGTACATTTTTGTTCCAGGGTGTGCTGACGCTGGGCATGCCGGTGGCAAACGCAGTAGTTCCCCAGAGTACCATCTCTGAGGTGTTCCGAATCATTATCTCTCAGGGTATCATTTTGTATGCTCTGACCAAGTCGGGAGGTGACAGCCGTGGATAAAAATAAAGTGCGCGAGTTTGCGCGAAACAATATTGTAACAATCATGTTTGTTATCCTCTGTGCCGTATGTATGGTATTCTCCGGATATTCGCCCTCCTATGTTATGTATGAGCTGTTTGGGCGTCTGTCACGAAATATGTTTATCGTACTTTCGCTGATCATCCCCATTGTGGCCGGTATGGGTATCAACTTTGCCATTACCACCGGCGCTATGGCAGCGCAGATCTCCTGCCTGCTTGTGCTGGAATGGGGGATTCCGGGAATCGGCGGCTTCGCGCTGGCGGCGCTTATGACCGTGCCGCTGTCCGCTTTGTTCGGATGGCTGATCGGAAAGCTTTACAATAAAATGAAAGGACAGGAAATGATTGGAGGCCTGGTGATCGGATTCTTTGCAAACGGTCTTTATCAGCTTCTGTTTCTGTTCATTTTTGATAATATCATACCGATTAATAATCCGAATCTTACGATCAAAGGTTCCAAAGGTATTGCGAACACGATGGACCTTTCCAGAGAGGGTGGTATTGCATCCGCACTGGATAAGCTCTGGAGACTTCCCTTCCATCAGGCGGTTCTGGTGTTTGCGGCAGCGATTGCAGTGATTCTGGTTATCGGCTACGCAAGAAGCCACAAGAGAAATGCAAAAAAATTCGGCGTTCAGTTGGTGGCTCTGGCAGCCGTTGCTGTGATTGCACAGCTTCCGCCGGTGAAAGAGCTGTTCTCCATGGTGAATATTCCCATGGTGACCTTTGGCGTAGTAGCGCTTCTGTGTCTCTTTAATGTAGTCATCATGCGCACCAAGCTTGGGCAGCAGTTCCGGGCGGTAGGACAAAACGGTACGGTGGCAAATGCCTCCGGTATCAACGTAGACCATGTACGTATTCTTGCCACCATTTTTTCCATGGTAATGGCAGGCTGGGGACAGCTGATCTTTGTGCAGAACATGGGAGCTTTCCAGACCTACGGCGCCCATGGCCAGGTGGGCCTGTATGCAGGCGCGGCGATTCTGGTAGGAGGCGCTTCCGTGGTGCGGGCGACAAACACCCAGGCGCTTGTTGGATGCGTTCTGTTTCATTTGATGTTTATCCTGGCGCCGGCTGCAGGTAAGAACCTTTTTGGAGATGCGGCTATTGGAGAATACTTCCGTGTGTTCCTCTGCTACGGCGTTATCGCAATCGCTCTGGTGATGCATGCCTGGAGCGAAAATGCGCGAAAGAAAAAAGCTTCTGCTCAGTAAACAGTGAAAGCGCGTATATGTGAAATATGTTTCAAAGCATAAATATCGGCGTCAGATGGGTTTTGCCTGTCTGGCGCTGTTTTACAATCGCTGAACTATCTGGCAAAACAGGGCTGTTTATGCTAGAATAGAAAATATCTTAAAGTCATTTGGAACGAAAGAATTTGTGAAAACAAAGAGAAGGGAGAAAAAACAAAGATGAGTAAATATCTGGAAAGAGCAAAAGAACTTCGGGGAAATACAGAGATCCACTACAATTGCGCTCAGGCCGTGCTGCTGCCTTTTGCAGAGGATATGGGCATGAGTGAGGAGACGGCAATGAAAATCGCGTCAAATTTCGGCGCGGGCATGAGACGGGCTTCCGTTTGCGGCGCGATCACCGGAGGACTGATGGCGCTGGGACTGTTTGGCATGGAGGATGTGAGAACAGTGGGAGAGTACCATGCGCGGCTGAAAGCCAGACACGAAGGCTTTTTGGACTGTGCAGACCTCCTGCGGATGAACAAGGAAGCAGGACGGGAAAAGAAACCCCACTGCGACGAGATGGTATATGAATGTGTGGAACTGGTAGAGGAAATATTAAAGGATAAGGGGATTTTGTAAGCGGCAAGCGGAGTTATGCCGGGAAAGTATATTTCACTGGCAAAGAACAGTTTTGAGTAAAGAACAGTTTTGGGTAAAGAATAGTTTGGGGCAAGGAGAACTGATATGAAAGCAAGTTTATCGTGGCTTGAAGATCCCCGGGTGTTTCGGGTAAACCGGCTGGATGCTCATTCAGATCATCGCTATTACGAGACGGAGGAAGATATGAAGGCGCAGAGGGAGAGCCTGCGCCAATCCCTGAACGGTACCTGGCGGTTTTGCTGGAGCAAAAATCCCTCTCTGAGGCCGGAAGATTTCTACTGCAGGCAGGAAGAACCGGAGGGAATGGAAAACATTGAAGTGCCGGGACATATAGAACTGCAGGGGTACGGCAGGATTCAGTATATCAATAATATGTATCCCTGGGAGGGTCATTCCTTTCTGCGCCCGCCGCATATCGACTGGACGGACAATCCTGTGGGAAGCTACCGGAAAGAATTTGATCTGGATGAAAAGCTTGCGGGAAAACGTGTATGTATTTCTTTTCAGGGCGTGGAGTGTGCAATGTATGTATGGCTGAACGGCGCATTTATCGGTTATGCGGAGGATTCTTTTACGCCTTCAGAGTTTGATCTGACAGAGCATATCAAAAAGAAAGCAAATCTGCTCTGCGTGGAAGTATACAAGAGAAGCAGCGCTTCCTGGTTGGAGGATCAGGATTTCTTTCGGTTTTCCGGCATTTTCCGGGATGTGTTTCTCTATGCAAAGCCGGACATACATACAGAGAATATATGGGTTAAGGCAAGAGCGGCCAACAAAGCGCCAGAGGAGGCCGGCGAAAGCAGCTCCTGTCAGTGCCAAAACGCCAGCGGGGCAACCTGCGAAAGCAGCTTAAGTCAGCGCCAAAACACCTGTGAGACGGACAGCGTCTGCGGCGTTCTGGAGATAGAGGCAAATCTTTCAGGCCAGGACTGTCGGGAAGTTTTGTGGGAAATCCATAAGCCTCTGGGAGAAATCCTTGCGCAGGGCCGCCTGACGAGGACAGAGGAAATTCTTCCGCAGCATGGAGAAAGCAGTGTTCTCTGGCGGCAGGCGCAGACAGAGATCCCTGGTATACAGCTTTGGGACGTAGGAAAGCCATGCCTTTATACGGTGGTATTAAAGCTTCTGGATGGCACCGGGAAGATACGGGAATATGCCTGTGTCCGAACGGGGTTTCGAAATTTTGAAATCAGAGACGGCGTAATGCTTTTAAATGGAAAAAGGCTAGAGATCCATGGGGTCAACCGCCACGAATGGAATCCCCGCCGGGGACGGGCGGTGACAGAGGACGACATGAGGCGGGACATCGAGATCCTGAAAAGGAATCATATTAATGCGGTACGAACCTGTCATTATCCGAACCAGAGCCTGTGGTATGAGCTCTGCGACGAGGCAGGAATCTGTGTGATGGACGAGATGAACCTGGAAACCCACGGATCCTGGCAGAAAATGGGCGCCTGCGAGCCTTCCTGGAATGTGCCCGGATCGCTGGACGAGTGGAAAGCATGTGTTCTGGACAGGGCGCAGTCGATGCTGGAGAGGGATAAAAACCATCCCTGCGTGCTGTGGTGGTCCTGCGGCAACGAGTCCTACGCGGGCGAGGTTCTGCGGGCAGTAGGAAATTATTTCAGAAAAAAGGATCCCTCCAGGCTGGTTCATTACGAAGGCGTTTTCTGGAACCGGGAATTTAGCGATATCAGCGACGTGGAGAGCCGCATGTACGCTCCCCCGGAAGCAATTCGCGAGTACCTGGAAAATAAGCCGGGAAAGCCCTTTTTGCTGTGTGAATATATGCACGACATGGGAAATTCCCTGGGCGGCATGGAAAGCTATATGCAACTCCTTGATGAATATCCGATGTATCAGGGCGGTTTTATTTGGGACTATGTGGATCAGGCGCTGTATCACCGCAATGCGCAGGGACAGGAGGTACTGGGCTATGGAGGCGATTTCCTGGACCGGCCCACGGACTATGCGTTCAGCGCTAATGGTATCCTTTTTGCAGACAGGACAGAGAAGCCTGCCATGCAGGAGGTAAGGTACTGGTATAGCTCAAGAGAGGAACGACATGAGGCTGACCGCCGCCGGGAAGACGCCAGGAGAGCGGCGGCAGAGCGCATTGCCGCAGAGCGTGCCAGAGAGGCAGAGATAGCGGCGGAGTGCATTGCCGGGGAGGACGCCGGGAGAGCAATGGCGGAGCGCATCACCGTGGAGAACGCTGGGAGAGCGGCAGAGCGTGCCGACCGGCAGAATGGAAAGCTGCAGGTGATTCACGGGGATATTAATTTGGGAATCAGGGGAGACGGCTTTCATGTGATTTTCTCTTATCAGGAAGCTGGCCCCGTGTCTCTGGTGTACGGCGGGCAGGAGTGCCTGTACCGGGCGCCCCGCCCGGCCTTTTGGCGGGCCGCCACAGAGAACGACCGGGGGAATGGATTTGCCGTACACAGCAGCATTTGGATGGCGGCGGAGATGTATTGCAAGTGCGTGGAATGTAGCGTAACAGAATATACCGCAGACCGCAGAGAGACTTTGCGGGTGACAGACTTTGCCGGCAGAAAGCCTGCGTCGGAGGAGATAGAAAAAGTAAAAATTCATTACCTGTATGTGCCGGGAGCCTTGCCTCAGGTAAAGGTTTCGGTAGATTACACGGTAGACGGAAGCGGCAGAATCCGGGTGGATGTGAACTACTCCGGAAGGGAAGGACTGCCGCAGCTGCCTTTGTTTGGCCTGCGCTTTGTGCTTCCTTGGAAGGAAAAAGTAGTCTGGGAGGGACTTTCTGGGGAGACGTATCCGGACCGGCAGGCAGGAGGATATTTTGGCGTTCACACGGAGAAGCCGGCGGTTCCAGCCTACCTTGTGCCCCAGGAATGTGGGAACCACATGGGAACCTGCTGGATGCAGACAGGCAGCCTGCGCTTTGAGATGGAGCGGGAGGAATTTATGTTTTCCGCCCTGCCCTATACTCCGCTGGAATTGGAAAGTGCCCTCCATCGGGAAGAACTGCCGGAGTCGGAACGGACGGTGGTCAGTATTCTTGGAAGGATGCGGGGCGTCGGAGGAATCGACAGTTGGGGCGCAGATGTGGAACGCACGTATCATGTGCCGTCCAATGAAGACATCAGCTATTCTTTCTTTATCACGCGCAGCCGTTCGATAGAGCTTGCATAGAAAATGCCGGGCCTTATAGCCCGGCGTTACGCATGAATCCGGATATATCTTATAACGAATCCGGCATCAGTATTGACTGGCGGTTACATACCGTCTTTTAAGATATCGTGATCTCTCAGCAGTTTTTCCACTGCCGTTCCCTTTACCAGCCGGATCAGAGGCTTTTTCAGCGCGTTCAGAGGTCCGGGAAGTTCAATTTCCAGAGGGGATTTTCCATCCATTAGTTTCACCGTGCTGTCAAGCAGCTCCCGGATATCGTAGACACTGCCCCATACTTCGGGAACGCCCCGGTCTACGCCCAGCAGTCCGTAGACGGCCTCCATAGCGGTACGGACAGAGTATTCGGTGGTAAATACGGTGTCCCGGGGAGTGTCCGCAAACTGGCCCAGGAAAGCAAAATTGACACATCCGTCCGGGATTACGTCCGGGCGGTCGCCCTTTGTCCGGGGCATGAAGAAAGCCGTTATATAGGGCATCATTGTGGGAACACAGACGGCGCTGTGCGCTGCCAGCTCAGGAATTTCTTCCACGGGCGCACCAAGATGATACAGCCATTCTTCGGTGATTTCTCTGCCGGTACAGTCCTTCATGGGCTTTTTCACATAATCGCCGGGTACGTCGGTAAAGAGACCGTATACCCATACGCAAACTTTGTCCGGATCCTGCGTTTTAAACTGTCCCTGGCGGTTAATTGTCCAGCTCATCAGCCAGGAAGAATCTTTGCAGCTTACAATACCGCCGGTCACTACGCCGCCGCTTTTGGGGTCGCGCTTGCAGATAGCCGTAATGTAGGGGAGAATCTTATCGTCCAGGGTTGTCACCGTAGCGGATTCCCAGTTTGTTTTCGCAGTGTCAGAACAGAACTTTTCCGGATGCCCGAAAGCCGGATCCTGTTTTGCAATGTTTTTCCAGAGGTTCCAGCATCCGCTTTCCCGCACTTCAGCGTTTTGATCGGGAGAGTGTTCCTGGTCTCCGTAAATCGTTCCCTCGGTGCAGCTTCCGTTTGTCACAAACACAAGGTCGTTTTTGGACAGCGGAATCCTCTTTTCCTCCCCCTTTACTCTGCACTCAATGGCGGAGGCAACTTTTTCCTTCCCGTTAAATTCAAAGAGAACATTTGTCACCTCTGTCTGGAACTGAAAATCTACGCCGGCGTCCTCCAGATATTTCTGCATCGGAAGAATCAGAGATTCATACTGATTGTATTTTGTAAATTTCAGTGCGCTGAAGTCCGGAAGTCCTGCAATATGATGGATAAAGCGCTGGAAATACAGCTTCATTTCCAGAGCGCTGTGCCAGTTTTCAAAGGCAAACATGGTACGCCAGTACAGCCAGAAAGTAGAATTAAATACTTCTTCGTCGAAAACGTCTTCAATCGTCTTGTCATAGAGATCTTCATCCTTTGTCATAAATAATTTCATAATCTCCATGCAGCCTTTCTGACTCAGCTGGAACTTGCCGTCGGTATGGGCGTCTTTTCCTCTCTTTTCGGTAGCCCGGCAGAGAGAGTAGTTGGGGTCGTGCTTGTTCAGCCAGTAAAATTCATCCAGTACAGAGGCGTCCGGAATTTCCAGAGAGGGAATACTGCGGAACAGATCCCAGAGACATTCAAAATGGTTTTCCATCTCACGGCCGCCCCGCATGACATAGCCGCGGGAGGGATCATAGATGCCGTCGCAGGCTCCGCCGGCAATATCCATGGCCTCCAGAATGTGAATATGGGAACCGGGCATCTGGCCGTCACGGACCAGAAAGCAGGCTGCCGCCAGAGAAGCCAGGCCGCTGCCCACTAGGTATGCGCTCTTTTCCTCCACGCCTTCGGGCTTTTCGGGACGGGCAAAAGCCTCATAGTTGCCGTTTGTATAGTAAATTCCCTTGCTATTTTTCACCTGCTTGCCGCGTTCTGTGTTGCGGTAAGTGTCTGCTGCCTCCGGGGAATGTTTAGAACGGTTTTTCTGTGTTTCCTGCGATTTCTTTGCAAGATATACCGCTGTTCCTGCGCCTGCCGCCAGGAGCGGCGCAAATTTCAGAGAATGTTTCTTTTTTGCCATAAAAATGACCGCCTTTCGTTCTTGTGTAAGTATGTTATCTGTATCGTGAACTTATTGTAGGGCGGGGATTTTGAATTTTCAATTCACAAAAAGAGTATAATGATGGAAATTTTGACATATGCGGCAATTTGTCTGATTTTTGAACAGTGCGGGCATAGTGGACTTTTGGGCTGCCCTGAAAGCTGGACAGCCCATTAAACATTAACTTCATACAGAAACGGTGATGATATCAGATATCGTCAGGATCATCAGTAATTTCAAACAGATCACTGATCGAACAATCCAAAAGGCGGCTAAGCTTTTCCAGATTTTCAAAATGTATGGAGGAAGTTTCATTATTAAGAAGCCTGGACAAATTCTGGTAACTCATATCCATTTGCTTGTACAGCCAATATTTTGTGTGATTTTTTTCTTCCAGTATTTCCTTAATGCGCAAACGAATCATTGAATCACCCCCAGTACTTTTTATTGGCTTTTATTATAGTTGAAAGATATTTCTTGCATAACTCATTTACGAGTTATATAATGTGTACATGAGATAGTGCGAGACATAAAAAAGGGCGCTTAAGGGAGTTGGAGGAGGAAAATAAGTTTAAGAAAGCGCGCTGAGAAATGTGATTATTACAAGGGAGGAAAGAGAAATGTACTGCCAGGAATGTGGTGCCAAAATAGAGGATGGTGCAAGATTTTGCACAGAGTGTGGAAGTGCTGTTCCGCAGATGAATTTTAGAAATACTGCCATAGGAGATACGGCACGAAAAACAGAGATGCCAGATCCGGATTACGAACGGACAGAGAAAATAGAGAGAAGAAAACAGCAGCCCTCTGCCGATGCAGGCCAGCGGATATTAAAGATGCGCAAAGTGGCCGGAATATTGGAAATTATATTCGGAGCGATTCTTCTGACCGGCGGGATTGCGGAGATAGAATATGATTGGGGAATTATATCGCTGGTGGCCGGAGTAGGATTCCTGGTTGCGGGAATTTTAGACGTCCGCAGGGCGCAGGAAAAGACAAGAAATATTATATACATAGTTTTTGGAGCGGCAACTGCTATTCTGGGAGCAGGA
Source organism: Eubacteriales bacterium (assembly GCA_030524785.1). Taxonomy (GTDB): domain Bacteria; phylum Bacillota; class Clostridia; order Lachnospirales; family Lachnospiraceae; genus Marvinbryantia. Next base: position 18,734 of record JAUNFZ010000011.1, on the reverse strand, counting down.
TGTGATTTAAACTTTGATTGGGGATATATTGGAATTGTAATAGGTATTGCGATGGTGACGGCAGGTATTCTGGGACTGCTGCATAAAACGATGAAAACAATAGGAATCGTGGAGATTGTGTTTGGAGGCATACTGATCATTTTAGGAGGCATGTGCATAGATTTCTCGTGGGGAACAACGGGATTTTTTGCAGGTATTCTGCTCCTGGTGGTGGGTATACTGAAAGTGGTCAATAATAAATACGAGGCGGCATTGCGGTATTGCAGAAGATAAACGGATTGGTTATTATGCAGAGGATAGATAAAGAAAAATTATGGACGAACTGCATGAAAATCGGCGCGGCGCTGGGATGTCACCAACTTCCGGAAAGGAGCTTTTTCTATCATGGATATCAGTTCCCGGTATGCGCAAGGTGTACAGGAGTTTTGATAGGAACAATACTGTCGCCGGTATTTTTTTACAATATCTGGTTTCCTACAATTTATCAGGGAATCGTACTATGCGCACCTATGTTGATTGACTGGATTTTGCAGTACAAAGGAATTAAGCCGTCAAAACAGGTGCGTCGGTTGATTACGGGCTTTTTGGGCGGAAGCGGAATGTTCGCGATCGAGATTCGAGCTATTTTATATATTTTACATGCAGGAGGATTGTTATGAAATGCCCAAGATGTGGAGGACATAATTGTCAGTTCGTGTCTTCGACAAAAGTACATAGTTCTTTGTTTGGCTGGTCGGAGGCGTGCTGTGGATATATATGCCTGGGACCGGCAGGAATCTTATGTGGTTTTTGTGGTTCTGACGTTACGACGAAGACAAAAGAGTATTGGATATGTAACGATTGTGGGGCAAAGTTTAAAGCCTCAGATGTAGCACAGGATATGAAAAATGTGGATATCCAGGTGAAGTTTTATTATGATGATCCAGCCAGATATCCGGAATACAAAAATTCCAGACCGGTGCAGGTGATGCAGGCGGCTTTTGAAAACAACGTGGAGTTTCAAGAGTTGCTTTCCAAAACGGTGATTCGAAATATGGAATCGGAACAGCTGCGGGATCTGAAAAATCAATTCGATAAAAACATTTTAGCAGAACAGATTTTGCTAATGGCATTGATAGAAAAAGACGGATTAATTATGTCAATGCAGGGAATCTTCCTTGGCAACCGGTATATGCCTTACAGCAGTATCTGTTCAATTATGAAATGTAAAAACAGCATTTTTATAAATCAAATGGAAATCGAATTTGCTTCCCCTCAGGTAGCAGCGCAGTTCTGGGTGATTTTGCGGATGATACTAACAGAGGCAAACTATTACGAAAATGATGATTTTACAGATATTTTGGAGAGGCTTCATGCTTTGCCTATGGAGAACGGGCAGGATATAAACCATTATAGTTCGCAGAAAGAATATGCAGATTATGTGAAGCAGTTGTCCGCACAGAAATTTAATGAATATAAAAGAACACATCCGAATGAAATAAGACGATACCAGAAAAAGAAAGAGGAAATGGAGGAAAAGGAGTCAAACGGGGCGATTCTTATGCTGGCAGTCCCGCTTGTGGCAGGGATTATCTTCTGGATTGCCGCAAGCCTTATCGTGGGTGTGATGGCAGCGGCAGCAGTATTTTTTGCAGAGTTTTTGATAGCAGAATATATGGAGAAGGAAGGCAGACATCTGGAGTATCGAAAGGAGTATCTCCCTGGGGAACTCATTGCGCTGATGGAAGAAAATGAGAGGGATCCTCTGGGCAAAAAGGGAAACATCCATCCGCAAATGTATGCCGATTGGCCTGGAAAGGGGCTTGAGAACACAGGTACGCAGCAGCTTCTCCTGGAGGCACCCACGCCATACAGAGAACCTCAAAGAAAAAATCTATACTGCTCCCAGTGTGGGAGCGCTTTGCCGCAGGGGGCTGTATTCTGCCCACATTGCGGAAAAGAAAGCAGAACAAATAGCGGAGGAAAACATGTTTTGTAGAAACTGCGGAAAGAAATTGGACGACAGCTGGAATGTCTGTCCATATTGTAAAAGTGTTATCAGAGAGGTAAAAGAGCCGCACAGCCGGCAGCAGTTCACCCATGAAAGGCCAACAGAGAACGAAGGCTTTTACAGAGAAAGTAAGAACGTGCGGCGTAGGAGAACGTCAGCGACGGGGAAAAGAAATGTAAGAAAAAAGAATATGGTGGTGCCGATTGTCGGTGCAGTCATTTTTGTTGTGCTTTTGGCGGTATGTGCGGCTGCATTTGTCGGCAGCCGCAGGAAAGCGTACGAAACGGATAATCACCAGACGGACAGCTTACAGGAAGTGAGCAAAACGGATAACTATCAGGCAGACAGTTCCAAGGAAGTGCGCAGTGAAGCAGTAAAAGAAACGGAAAGCGCACAGCCGGAAATTGTTTTTGTGGGTTCCAGCGGCACTTATATTGCAGGAACGGATGCAAACAGCGGGATGTTAAATATTGAAAAAACGGGTCCGGAGACTATATCATTCAGCATCTCGGTAAATGGACTTGGTTTGATTTCCGGAGAAGCGTGGCTGGCGGATGATTACACGGCTGTTTATGATGAATATGATTTTTTTACTTTTTCATTTGTGTGGAGCAATTCCGGTACGGTTACTGTTTGCCGCAGCGGAGAAAGTACCGGCGACGGTATGATTGATAATTGTACGGAAGACATCACATACTGGTGGGTATATTAAATTTTTATTTGTGGGAGAAAAGAGATGTATTGCAGAGAGTGTGGGACGAAAATTGAACCGGGAGCGAAATTTTGCGCTGCCTGTGGAACGCCGGTTTATACAGACAATCAGATGGAGCCGCAGATGGAATCCCGGCAAGGCCAGACTGCGTTTGAATCGGAGCCGCCAATGGAATTTCAGCAAAGGAGAGCTGCATGGGAAGCAGAGCCGCAGATGGAACCGGAAATGGAACCTGAGCGTGCGACGAGGTACGCACAGCGAAGACAGGGGCCGGGACAAGGCAGGCTGGAATCTTTCAATTTTTTGAAATTTCTTTTGCTGACCATGGTTACTTTTGGAATTTATGCCATTATCACCCTGTACAGATTTACTAATACGGTAAATGAACTCTGTGAGGGAGATGAGCAGGAAAGCCCGAATTACATTATCGTGGTCTTACTGGGGATCGTTACCTTTGGAATATATATGCAGTATTGGATTTATAAGCAGGCGAACCGGCTGTTAAGCGCGGCTCCGGGTTATGGCTGCAGAGTACAGGAGAGCAGCACAGCGATTTTGCTTTGGTCTACTTTTGGAAGTTATATTGTGATTGGTCCGGCGATAGCCTGGTATAAAATGTTTCAAATAATAAATACCCTGATTCGCAGTTATAACCGGGGAAAACGGCAGACACGGCTGAAATCCGGTCTATTTGTAGCGCAGAAAAGCAGGAAACCGGCGCTTATTATTGCAGGATTTTATTTGATACAGGCAGTGGTGATAGCATTGCTTATATGGGCTTTGGGAACGATGCTCTGGCTGCTTCCGGCAGAGGATATTTATACGCAGAGCGATGCCTATTTGAGTGATATGGGCAGTACTTCCGATATAAATTATAATTCTTACAGTGACGCGAATGACGGCATTGCAATTGCGGCAGAGGGGATATCCTTAAATGAGTCGAATGTATCGCAGTACTATGGAACTTATGAAGATGGAACCGGTGCCTTTCTGGAGATTGGATATATGGGGGCAGCGGACAGGCAGAGGATACATTTTTATGGGTTTGGAGATTATTCCAGCACAGCGTCTGTGATAGGAGCGGGTTATCTTGTAAGCGATTATGATACAGGAGACACCGGGATATGGATAGCAGCATACAGTGATGGTTCTGTGTACGTGGATGATAAGGACAATGGAGTTTATACCGGAAGATATTATCCCGTAGGGAGCGGAAACGGCATGGAAAGTGCTGCGAATAGTGCAGGGAGCGTCAGAAACAGCGCAGAAAGTGCAAAGAGCAATGAAGGAACTGACGGGGTAAGTGCAATACCGGAGAATCCGAACACCGGAGATGTAATCGGAGACGCGATAAACGAGAAAGTTAATGATGCGGCTGGAAGCGCGGCGGACAGTCTTATGAACGGGCTGCTGAATATGTTTATGGAAATTGGGGACGACAATGTAGACAAGCGCAATATTCATATGTATTACGGAACCTGGTATGACGATAACACGAATACATATATTATTATCGAACCGGGAGATGAGAAAGATTACACGATCGATTTGAGTTCCTTGGGGTATGGCAAAAATATTGACGGACGTTTTACTGCAAGTCAGACGATCTATATGAGTGAGCTGGATATGGGAATTCTTATGAATGACGACGGCAGTATTTATCTTGAAAAAGTGTCTTTTAGTGATGAGGATTTCAACGGAGGAAACTATATAAAGCAATAGCGGTTGGAGAAGGTGAGGATTATGAAAGACAGAAAGATTATTGCAGAGGAACTGCAGAATCTGAAGGAAAAGGATCATACAATATTTCTTTTTCATGGAACAGGAGGAATCTCCAAGGATCTGTCTGCGATTTTGGACAGAAATGAGAAAATTTTATGTTATGCGAGCGCAGCGACGAACAGTAAAATTGAACTTCTGAAACCATATAGGTCTGTGCGCACTTATCTGATTTTTACCGATTGGAGAATCCTGTATATACAGCGAGGAAAAATAGAACTTCTGGGCGCTTTTATGCCGAAAAAGACAGTCAGTATTCCGTATTCTTCCATATGGTCTTTTGAATTGAAGAATGTTGACAGTAAATTGATGAATCTGGCATACTCCAGGACTTTAAGGATTACGACAAAAGATGGCAACGACGCCATTTATCACATTGTAGATAAAGATGTGGCGCTTATCGGTGCAAATATTATTCAACATTATAAAGAAGCAGGACAAACTGTGGGTGAAGAATTTGATAGAGCGCCTGTACACCATGGAAATTACTGCAGATACTGCGGTGCCAGCATGCCGCCTGGAGCAAAATTTTGTGTACAGTGCGGGAGAGAAGCTCTGGACACGGCAGAGGCAGAACAAAGGAATGTGTGCGCGAACTGCGGAGAGAAACTTCCGGAGAACGCGATCTGCTGCCCATATTGCGGCAGCACGCTTGAAAGTACAGACAGTAACAAACGTCTGGATAGGCCGAATAGGACGAGCAGCAGAAAAGCGCGTGAGCGGCGTAATGCGATAATCGCGCTTATCATAGGAATCACAATCGCGCTTCTGCTTCTTTTAGTGGGAATGACGGTGATTAAAGCGGTTACGTCTAAAAGGAATGACACGGAGAATAGCCTGAAAGCAGCGCAGACGGAAAAATCTGCAGAGAAAATTACGGAAAAGACAGCAGAAAAGCCAATCGAAAAAGAGACGCAGCCGTTGACAGAACAGCAGATGGAGAGAGCGGCGGAAAGTGTAAAGGATGATACATACATCTTAAGCGGAAGCGCTGTCAGGGTATTAACAAGTCAGGAAGTCGCGGCACTTTCAGAAGAACAGAGACAGATGGCGATTAACGAAATTTATGCACGCCATGGACGCAGATTCAATGATGCTTCGATACAGGCGTATTTTGATACTAAGAGCTGGTACAGCGGAACAATTGCACCGGATGATTTTGACAGCAGCGTATTCAGCCAGATAGAACTTGATAATATTGATCTTCTTGCAGGAAATGTATCTTCATCTTATTCTGATAATTATGCTTCAGATAAGTGGCCCGGCTATTATGTAGACTATGACGGCAGCAGCATAGAAATATATAGCAATGAAGATGGAACGTATCATTTTATATTGTATTACCCGGATGGGACTATACAATGGGAAGATGCTTATTGCACTGGCTCTGAAGCAGGAATCCAAGGCTCAAAGTATTTTATGCGTGACAATGAAAATGGAACATTTTCTATTACAGCAGGACATGCGTTTTCAGGCAATTTTGTAAAACAGTAGCACGAAGCCCCTTATGTATTAATCCAGATACATCATCTCCAGATCATGACGGATCAGGCGCCAGTATTTGCTGGCGCTTAAAAGCTGTAAATTAATAAGTTCTGCGGCGGCTTCATAATCCGTATCATTTCCGTCAAGAATGTGGTGCATCGACTGACTGAGTTTGCTGACGTATCTGACGTCAAAATAGAAGCCTTCGATCGGCACCTTTCCAGTGTTCTCATATTCTTTGATCAAACTGTCCAATTCGTCAATGCCGTTTCTTATATCTTCCAGGAGAATATTTTTTTTCTGCTGCAGGGTTTGGTTATTCATATAGAGCTGCACCTCCGTTATTTTATTCCCGCGAATGACGAGCAAGGCGGCCGGTCGGGCCCGACTGTTGGAATTTATTATAACATTCTCCCGTAGGAAAGACAATTCCTTAATCGTCTATTATGGATAGTAAAGGTTTATTCCCGGATAGGTCCCGGATATTTTTTTCTTTAACTTGTTGCCTAAGAATGTGGAAAAGAGTATAATCATATACGTAAGCTTGCCTGCGGCAGCGTAAGGCTTTGCGGCAGAGCGGCCGGCGATATACATTAAGAGAAAAATATTTGGCTGACAAGGAGGAGACTATGAGCAAATACTGGACATGGTGGCGGGTCGTGAGGCGCCATCCGCTTCAGACAGTGATCTGGATAATTATTTTGGGAAAATTATTTGGCAGGATACATTTTCCGTTTGCAGGTGCTTTTTTCTCGTGCCTTATGTGGATTGCTGCAATTGCGGCGGCAGTTGCGGCTCAGATGGTATATTATGGACTGAAAGATAAAAATAAATCGTATAAGTTTATCGAATCTCAGGAAGAACGGACTCGTGAAAGGCGCCGGGAGAAGATTGGATCTGTACTCAGCGGCGTTAATTTGAAAAGGCAGTCTTCTGAAGCGGATTCGGAAAGCTTAAAAAAAGCATCTTATGAGTGGTTTGATGACGTTGCGTCAAAAAAAGGTACGCCGGAGGAAGCACCATCCGCGGAGAATGTGCAGGTGGAAGCGTCAGCCGCGGAGAATGTGCCGGAGGAAGCATCACCTGCAGAGAATGTGGCACCCACAGAGGATGCGCAGACGGGAAGCCTGACGGAGGAAAAGTAATCAGTTCGGAGGAGATTGGCTTTGGGATATTTAAATGAGATAGAAGATATGAAAAGCGCATCGGCCAAGTTAAGCAATGCGATTCGTGCGGCGTCCGCATTATGGAAAGACAAGCAGTTTGAAGATTTGTCTGCTTCTGTCAGCGGAGTCGGACGGATGCTGAGAACGGTTCTGGAGGCAGGAGAGAGGAGCAGACGTTCAATAGAAGAATTTGACCGGATTGCAAACGAAAGGTATTAGCATATGATAGCAGATGTATCGGCGGAAGCGCTCAGGATGGTGAAACATGCGTTTAGCGGATTCCGCGGTGAAATGACGGGAATCACCTCAAGGACGCACGAAGATGTTGAGGAAATTTTAAGAGAGCGCAGAAGATGGCTGAATATTGCGGAAAATGATGTGTGGAGCACACAGAAAAAGATTAGAAAGTTAGAAGAAGAAGATCGCCGGCTGCAAGATCTTATTTCAAAGACCTGGGGAGACCACAATCGGTGCGCTGATGAAGTTAAACGCCTGACCACGAAGATAATCGACCTGGACAACAGGATTGCTTCCCTATATAACAGCATGGATCATATAGATATGCGCAGTAACGATTCGGAGGAGCAGCGCCAGCAATCAGCAGTGATAGAGCGGGCGAAAAACGAGATAGCGATTCTGAAATCCAAGAAGCTGGAAATGGAGAGGCGGCGTGATGGCAAAACGAAGGAAAAGCAGCGCCTGTATACGGAAGTACAGCAGTTGAAGGCAGAGAGAGCAAAAGGCAAACAGGAGAAAGAAAAAGAAGAAAGCCGGCTGTACAAACAGCGGGATAAGCTGGACCGATTAAGGGCAGCTTATGCGCGGATGAAAATCAATCTGGAAGAGTATGCGAATGTGGCAAAGTCGTTTGCAGCTGTTTCTGATCAAAATGCGCGCAAAAACATGAATGCGATAGACAAATGTATTTACAGCATTGATAAATACATAAATATGATTTTATAAACAGCAGGAGGATAAGAAGATGGCCGGAAATATATCAGTGGACAGCCGTGCAGTGGAAAGCGGGATCAGATGCTGCAAAACCTCTATTCAGGAACTGGAAAATGCTGTAAAAAAGTTGGTCCGCAATTATCAGAGGGCCGGCGCAAATGGATGGAGAGATCAGAAATACGTTGCACTTGGCTCCATGGTACAGGAGTGCGGGAAGGCAATGATGAGACCGACAGGTGAACTTCAGGAATGTCTGGAGAAATTGGAGGAACTGTTAAAGGCAGTGCGAAAGTACGAGGAAGCCAATTTATAGGGTGAGGAGCAGAGTATGGCAGTAAAAGCATCCCCCGAGGTGATTCGGGAAATGAAAAAGGATATTCAGGATACATCCAGAGAACTGGAGCGGATCAGCAGCGGTATTAGCAGAGTGCTGGATGCTTCTCCGGAATGGAATGATGCGCAGTCGGAACAGTTTCGTGCGCTTATGAAAAAGATCGCCGGGCTGACTGCAGAGCCGATTGGCACGCTGCAGGCGTCAATCCCCAAGATGGAAAAACTTGCGCAGGCATTGGATGAGTACAGCAGAGTAAAGTTTTAAGTCGGAGGAAATCAAAAAATGGAAATGACAAACATGAAAGACGTGCAGGACATGAGTCAATGTATGATAGACTGCATGAATTGGGCGAATTATGTGCTTACCAACGCGAAAACAGAGTTTTTAAAGCAGTATATGAAAGAGCACAGTGGGGAACCGGGCTTTTTTTTCTTTGGAAGCAGAGAGGAGGAAACAGAAAAGATCAAAGAGCTTGCGGATAGGGATATGAGTATCGTATATACCCGGATTGACGATCTGCAGAAAGCTGCTTTAAACAGAGCAAGTCAGGAGGGAATATACGATACATATCGAAAAACGATGCAGAATATGCATCCAACTTCCGGGATTCCGTTCCAAGTGAACAGCATAAAAGATTGCGTAGAGTTCCTTCAGCAGCTGGAGAAGAAATTAGGACAGATGTGTGGAACGATACTCAGCAAATATGATATGAAAAGCACATCCTTCGGGGACCTTTTGTTCAAAAGCAGAAGAAACGCCATGACGTCACAGTATAATGCCTCTGTACAGATGTGTATTAGAATTCATATTCTGCAGCTTACGCTTACGGAACTGAAGGAACATGTAAAAAGCAGAGAAGAAGAATTTCTCGCGATTCAGGTAAATGAAAGAAAGAAAATACAGGAGCAGAAACGCGCCAGGTGTTTTGCTGCGTGGAAGGATAAAAAAGAGCTTTTGCTCAATGATATTGTCTGCCGGCTGAATGGAGATATTCCGGACGAAGCAGTGAATCAGGCGGGAGAGCTGCTGAGACATCACGCAAAGCGTTTTGGAAAAGTGAATCTGTCCGAGAAGATAGAAGACGGGGTCATCAATATGGCATATCTGCTTCATCTTTTCATCGAGGAGGATTTGCAGCACAAGGATATGGTTTCGATTTATCAGAAGAAATTTGCTAGGGTGCAGGCCGGGAAAATGCTTTTTACGCTTCCTCTGTCCATGTCAGCATCAAGCAGCGCATGGCTGATAGAACATAATGAGGGTAATTGGGGTTCTATGCAAAAGTTGGTGGATACATTGATGTTTGAAACGGCCATGTCAGTTCCTGTCGGAAAACTGGTATATTCTGTGGCGGATTCCGTCAGACAGGGCTTCAGCGTTATGCAGTATGTGAGCGTCATGCATGCGCTTCCCACTATGTTTGGAAACAGGATTTTACGCAGCGCGGAAGAAATTGCGTCCAAGATACGGGAACTTTCCCGACGCATAAAGCAGGCTCCCCAAAACGACGGGAAAATAGAACTGCTGGTAGTGTATGATTTTCCGGATGGATTCCAGAAAGATACGTTGGATGAACTGCAGACTATTATCGAGCAGGGTGCGGAACACGGGATCTATATGCTGCTGGTCTATAATGAAGCAATGGTGGAAGACCGCAGAGAAGAATATCAAAAGAAGCTTGAGAAAATCAGGCAGCGATGCCTGCGGATCAAACAGATCGACAGTAAATTCTATGTAGGTAATGTCCCTGTCGTGGCAAACAAGTGGGATCAGGAACAGTTTGAGCGCTTCTTTGAAGAATATCAGATACATTATATGGAAAAGATGGGAGACCAGCTGGCATATCCCACTGTACTGCGTGAGTTTATTCTTGAGGAGGATCCGGAGAAGGCTGAGGCTCTGGCGAGAATCTTCGGTCGGATGCGTTCTGCATTTGAAGAAAATTATGGAAAAAAGTTAAACGATGCGGCAGGCTTTCCAGAGGAAATTGTGCTTGGCACAGGCGTTTATCCTGCGGGACTGTTTGGCGCAAAGAAGAATAACCGCTCACTGCTGGCAAAGGCAGGGTATGTTTTGGAAGAAAAGGCCCCTGCGGCTGTGATTGAGCTTCCGGTATTTGTCGATTTAAAAAAGGGCGTTCATCTGTATCTGGATTATTCTGAAGAAACACAGGAGGCGATGCAGGCGTTTACGCATCATATCATGTGGAGCTTTTTGTCGTCTGTCCCGGTAGCAAAGGTAAATATCTGCGTGTTTGACAGAGAAAAGAGCGGGGCCAGCATTACGCCGTTTTTGGAGTTTAGGCGTCGCTGTCCGGATGTCTTTGGCGAAAAAATATACACCAGCCAGGAAGATATGCATGAGCAGTTGAAACGACTGAACGTATACGTGGATGAATTTATACAGAACAAACTGGGAGGAAAGTATCAGAACTTTTTTGAATACAACCAGAACGTGACGAACCGGCAGGAGCCGGTGACGCTGCTTGTAATTTACGATTTCCCGAGCGGAATGGACAACAGAAATCTGGAATTGCTGTTAAATCTGCTGCGGAACGGAAGCCGGTGCGGACTTTATGTGATTATCTGCCATAATCCGCAAGTTGCGTTTTCGCATTACGAAGATCCCGGCGCAAAGCTGGAGACAATGCTGCGTTACTGCGAAAAGGCAGAATACAGAAACGGCGGCTACTATCTGATGCCGTCAGAACTTAAGCTTCACATTCCGAATGTGCTGTCGGCGGCAGACGGCAGCAGGTTCGGGCAGGAATACAGTGAAAAAGTGGAAAAAATAAAACGGCGGGGCGTTTCGTTTGAAAATATCCTGCCGGAGGAGTTCTTCACCTGCAGCTCGGCGGAATACCTGAAGATACCTGTGGGTATCGGAGATGGAGACAAGATTGTTAACATAGAGATCGGCAGAGAAGGGTTTGCGCATCACGGCCTGATTGCCGGAGCAACCGGCTCGGGAAAATCTGTTTTGCTTCATACGATTATAACAAGCAGTATGCTGCACTATGGACCGGATGAACTTCATCTGTACCTGATGGATTTTAAGCAGGGAACGGAATTTGAACGCTACAAATCGGCAAGACTGCCGCATCTGCGCCTGCTGGCGTTAGACGCCCGACAGGAATTTGGCGAAAGTATTCTGGAGGAACTGACGGCGGAGATCAGCCGGAGGGCGGAACTTTTTGCCGAAGATGCGGGCGGAGTTACAAAGATCAGAGACTATGTAAGGATTACTGGCAAGCCCATGCCGCGCATACTGGCGATTATGGACGAATTTCAGATTTTGTATGATGACGCGTCAAACCGCCGGGCGGCGCTTCACTGCGCGGAGCTGACAAAGCGCATTGTGACAGAGGGGCGTGCATACGGTATTCATCTTTTGATGGCAACGCAGTCCACCAAGATTATTTCAAACCTGACGCTGGACTCCGGTACAGTCGAGCAGATGCGCCTGCGTATCGGCCTTGCCTGCGGTGAGGCGGATGCCAGATACCTGTTTTCGGACGCAAACTGCGACAGTGCGCTGCGGATGATGAAAGGTCCGATCGGGACGGCAGTTCTGAACCCGAATTATACAGAAAAATCAAATATCGGATTCCGCACGGCCTATTGCAGCGACGAGCTTCAGAAAACTTATATGAATACAATCGAAACAGCCTGGGCGGATTATCCGTGCGCTCCGGTAAGGATTTTTGAGGGCAAAAGAACAGAGAAACTTCTGGATTATTTTAAGACAGAAAACATCGGTGTTTCAGAGGAACTGCCGGTTCGTATTCATCTGGGAAGGCCAATCAGGATTGCGCCGCCCTGTGTGCTGGAGGCCGGCAAAAAGGGAAGCCAGAATCTTCTTATCTGCAGCGATAAGGGCGAAGATCCGAATGTAGTAAGTATGATGAACACGATCATCCGCGATTATATGATCTCCGCGCTGTTAAACAAAAATTCTGATGTATACTGCATGGACGGCGAGCTGCTGGTGGACGATTTCTCGGAGAAAAAGTATTATGATGCGCTTGCGCAGTATACAGACCGTTTTAGGCTGATGGAAGATAATTCAGACATTATCCGTATGATCGGAGAGATCTATGAAGAATATCTGAGACGGAAAAAGAAAAACGTCGGGCGGACCATTTTTGTAGTGATTAAAAATCTCCCGTATCTGGAGATGATCTGCGCAATATTTAAAGGCCAGCCGATCGACGAGTTTGTGGATGAGACCGAGGAAACAAAGACAGAGGATTCGTTTGGCGCAGATCCGATGGCCGCCTTTGATTTTGACAATATCCTGTCAAACAACAGCAAGAACAGCGGAGAAGACGGCCAGGATGCGGCGCAGAAGCTGATACGGATGCTGGAAAGCGGAACAAGATACGGCATACATTTTCTGGTATCCTCGCTGGAATATTCCTGTATAAAAGAGACGATGTTTACCTATGGACAAAACCTGATTGCCAGATTCCCCAAGAGGATCATTTTCGAGATGAATCCAAGAGATGCGGAGATGCTGGCAGAGGACGCTGCGATTGCGGAGCTGGGAAGAAATACCGTCTGGTACACTGACGGAAAAGAAAAATATCAGATGAAGCCGTACATCGCTCCGGAAGTGGATGAACTGAAAGCATATCTGATGCCTTAGAGACTGACAATAAATGAAAATTAACCTGGCAACAGTTGGCAGCACTTTTGTGCCGCTGAACTGTTGCCGATTTTTTCAATTATTTTTGATTCGGAAAAATTTATAGAATACCGCAGAGAAAAATGATATACTCAATATATGAACAAAATGAAGTATACGAAAGGAATGGCGGAAATGAATGAAAGACAGGAATTGCTGTTAAAATTTGCGCAAAGCGTAAAGCAAATTCTTGGAGAAAGTCTTTGCAGGCTGATAGTATATGGCTCGTATGCGCGTGGAGATTATAACGAATATTCTGATATAGATATTATGATTTTAACTACCCTTTCAGATAAAGAAATTGAAAAAGCAGAAGATAAGATTTTTGATTTGGCTTACGATATGGAACTGGATTATGGGGTTCATCTCAGCCCGATTGTACAAAACGAGGCTCATTTCCGGTACTGGCTTGGGGCGTACCCGTTTTATGATAATGTAGAGAAGGAGGGTGTGACGATTGGATGAGAGACGACTTGATCTGAGCAATTATCGCCTGCAGGAAGCAGATGATAGTCTGGAGGTTGCGAAGTTCTGCTATGAAAAAGGAAAATTTAAAGATTCTATAAACCGTTCTTATTATGCGGCATTTTATGCAATAAAAGCAATTTTGGCGATGGAAGCGGTGGATTTCAAGCGCCATAAAGATGTGATGGCGTATTTTAATAAGGAATATGTGGCGAAAGAACTTTTTGCAAAAGACCTTGGCAGAAGAATCGGTAAATTACAGCAATTAAGAGAGAAAAGCGATTACAGTGATTTCTTCATTGCATCAAAAGAACAGGCGGAAGAACAGTATAAAACGGCAGATGAAGTGATAAAAGCTGTAAAAGAATATACCTGTGGCGAGGCATTATTTTATGAAGATAACAAAATTAAATAAGGGACAAGGGATAAAAATACTATTTGGTATATATCTTATATTATTGATCTGGATAATCATATTCAGAATGGATTTTTCGATTGCCGACATTCACAGAGTCAGGGAATTAAATCTGATTCCATTTTATTATAAAGACGTGTACGCGGGAGATATTCCTGTTTTTGAAGCGGTTCTGAACCTTTTCATTTTTGTCCCTTTCGGCGTATATTTAAAGATGCTTAACGTCGCCGGCAGAAAGATATTTTTATCCGGATTCGCTACGAGTCTTATGTTTGAAGTTTGTCAATACATTTTCAAACTGGGGGCAAGCGACATAACAGATATCATAACAAATACATTAGGTGCAGTATGCGGAGTATACCTTTATCTGCTTTTTTGCAAAATAATGAAAGACGAAAGAAAAGCAAATAAAATAATTATGATAATAGCAACGGCAGTGTCGGTGATTATGGCCGCGTTCTTTTTACTGATGCTGATCAGTTCGTTTATGTAATTTATCCCAACACAGATCTAGGTAGAAAAATCCGATTGAAAAAGACATAATTATGAAAAACGAGAAAGGGAGTGTTTTTACGCCAGTAATCATGCCGCTTAAAGACCTGCGCAATACGAGTGAGATATCTGATATGGCCCACAAAATGCAGGAATTTCAAAGACTTATTTCATGGAGTATGTAAAGAAAATGGAATTAGAACGTGTGGCAAAAGGAATTTACTTGTCGCCAGACGCATGGGCAGATCCTTTCTATTTATTGCAAGCAAGGTATCCGCAAATTATTTTTTCGCATGAAACGTCACTCTATTTGTTGGAAATGGCAGAGCGGGAACCATTGCAATTTACGATTACTGTAAAAGCAGGATACCATGCAAAAAGCATGGAGGCTCAGAGAGTAAAAGTATATCGAGTAAAAAAAGAACTTTTAGAGTTGGGGGCAGTGAAATTAGAATCACCAGAGGGACATATTGTGAAAGCGTATAATGCTGAACGTACCGTGTGTGATCTATTACGCAGCCGCAGTAATGTAGAAATTCAGGATTTACAGTCGGCAATAAAGAACTATATGCGAAGTAAAGAAAAAAATCTACCACAACTTATGCGATATGCAAAAGAATTTCGGGTGGAGAAACTTTTAAGACCGTATTTGGAGATGTTATTATAAATGGTTAAAACTTCAAGACAGTTAAAAGCACTAGAATGATTGTTAATGTTATATTAAGAAAGACTGTATCAGCAAAGAAAATCTGGCAACAGTTGGCAACACCCCAAATCACTGCGAAACCGACTAAAAAACCCCGATTTTACAATGAAAATCGGGGTCAAAGGGGAGGAAAGGTATTGAAAACTGCAAGAATGCTTATTTTAAAGCATTTTTTGCATCTTTGAATCAAGAAAATTTGGAATTTAACCCATTTTTATCCCAATGAAGGACGGTGAAAGTTTATTGAATTTTGGATTGTGAAAAGGAGAATGCTATGGTAGAATTATTTTATAGAAAGATGAGAAGGATCCATTTAGCAGGAGGTATATAAATGTCTACAGCAAAAAAAATACCGTATACAGCCGAAGAACAGGCAAGAATGGAAATTCGAAATTTTGTAAATGATGGACTTCGTGATTTACAAAAAGGAAACGTTCAGAATTTTGATGAGGCGTTTGATGAAATTGAAAGCAGGTATCTGAATGTCCGCGTATAGAATAACGCTTACAAACCGGGCAAAAGAGGATATTATCGACATTGGCGATTATATCACGTATACATTGCTGGAACCGAAAACAGCACAAAATTTTGTAAAAGGATTAAGAAAATCTATCGCTACATTGAACGAGTTTCCAGCCAGATATCCGTTTGTGGATGATATGATATTGAGATATCAAGGTATTCGATGTATGCCATATAAAAACTATTATATCTTTTATGAAGTATCTGAAATGATGCAGACGGTTAATGTATTAAGGATTGGATATAATCGGAGAAATTGGAAAGAAATCTTGAAATAGTGAAATTTACATAAGCACTCACCATGCTTAACGTGGCGGGTGTTTTTCATTGAAAATGTGGGAAAATCCCCTAAAATCAACATTTCCGGCACTTTTAGAAACTTTTGGCGATTCATAAAAGTGCCGGATTTATAAAGGGAAGGATAAGTATAACCTACCTAGATGTAAAAAATACTGCAAATAAGCCTCGCTTATGTCATTAAAATCAATCTGGCAACAGTTTGGCAACACTTATGTCGCTAAGCTGTTGCCAGATTTTTTTATTCTGTTCGATATTTTCATCTTTAATAATTTCCTTTATTTTAGAAAAAACTCTCTGGAGATCTTCTTCGCTAATAATTATATCGGGATATTCTCTATCCAAAAATTCTTCTATCTGGTCTGCTTCATCTGGTGTCATTTCAGATTTCTTTAATGTAGAAATAAAAAGATCGTATGTGTCTATCATTGGAAATTTCCTCCTTCAAAACTTTTATGTACTTAAAACAAGTTCTTTTTCACATCATAACACAATACGAACTTAAAATGTACTAATAATACGTTTAATTACGAGGGCACAATAGCGAGGGATGGGCACTTAGGGCTACGAAGTGATAAGGATGCACATATGAAGTTGGCTAAATTCCGTACTTAAAATAAGTTCGTTTTTGCACATGGGTTCAATATAAACTTATTATGTACTTAGAAGTTTGAAGGTTAGGGATAAGAGGAATGGAAAAAGATAAGCATCTGGGTTTGCGAATTGATTCTGAAACTCATAAGAAATTGAGAAGTCTAGCGGAATACGAAGGTCGGTCTATCAATGGTGAGGTGCTGTACCTAATACGGCAGGCAATAAAACAGCATGAAAAAGAAAATGGAGAATTGTAGCTTCTGGCGAAAAGCCGGAAGCTTTTTTGATCGGGTTATTTTTCATGAATAATGAAAAGTAAACCGATATAGATGTTGGACGGGAATTTTTATAAATGATTTTCAATAAGGTGACGGAAAGATTGAAAGACCGAAAAATTTAGGGCATTGCGTGCAATGCTCTAAATTTTTTGGTGGACCGGGGTTTGGGGGGTGTAGCCCCCAATTTTAATAGAAAGATGCAGGGCAATTAAAAATAATTTTGCACCGACATTAGATGATAATAATAAAAAGGTTTGAGGAAGAAATTTCTTATCTTGCATATTATTCTTGAAAATATTTTTTGATGAGAGGAGGAGAACGACAGCACGGGGCAGCTGTATAAACAGCTCTGCATTTGCGCTTAACCAAGACTAAAACTGGAGAGGGGTGATGTAAAGTGAAAACAAAGTCGATAGCATATCAAGTGCGAAAAGAGCTATACGCGCAAAAAGCATTTGGCGAATCAAAGCATCGGATTAAGCAAAACGGCGAGGACTATAACGGGAAAATTTTTTCGAAAGTTACATTTTCTACCTATGAAAAAGAATGTATTGCTTTCGGGAAGTGGTGTAAAGCTGAATATGGTTGTAGAAATATTGCCGATGATAAACAGTATGTAGGTGCATATTTACAGAGAAATATAGAATGGGGTTACAGTCCATGGACGATCAGATTGCGTGCTTCCGCATTAGCGAAGCTATATAGATGTAATACGCAGGATTTCAGTGTAGAACTGCCAAAGAGACAAAGAACTGAGATTAAGCGTTCACGCAATCCGACTAGAGGGTTTTCCGAGAATAGAAATCTGATAGTTGTGAATTTCTGCAAGGGTACTGGAATGCGAAGGCATGAGATTTTGGCGTTAAAGCCCAATTCCTATGTTGAATCGGGTAGTAGGTCATATGTATATGTGGAAAATGGCAAAGGAGGCAAACCGCGATATGCGTATGTATTGCCAGAATACCGGGACTTGGTGAGGGAGTGTTTCCAAAATGCCGTTAAGCTAGGAAAAAGTACAGTATTTGAAAAAGGGGACATTAAGGTAAGGATGCCAGTACACCATTATCGGGCAGTCTATGCGCAGGCTTTCTACAACCGTATTTGTAGGTCTATTGATGAGATCCCTAAAGCAGAACGGTACTACTGTCGCAAGGATAAAGCAGGAATAGTCTATGACAAAAAGGCACTGTTGATTGTGTCACGCAGTCTGGGACACAACAGATGTGATGTTGTTGCAACAAATTATTTGTATTGATACGAAAGGGGAAACTGTCATGACATATTTTTTTGTTGACTACGAGAATGTAAAAGATGATGGGCTAGATGCTATTTCGCGTCTAAAAAAGGAAGATAAAGTAGCAATATTTTTTTCAGTGAACACTCCCAAGATGGGAATTGAGGTCGTTGGGGGATTTCTGAGCAGAAAATTGGATGTGCAGACCATTAAGGCTATAACAGGGCATAAAGATTCTCTGGATCATCAGCTTGCGTCCTGCCTGGGAATGACAATGGCTAAAGATAGGGAAAACGATTTTTGTATCGTAACCGGAGACACAGCTTTTGACGATTTGGTTTCATTTTGGCGTAGAAGAAAATATAAAATTTATCGGGTTGGCAAGCTAACAGACTATTTTAGGATAAAAAAAGAAGAAAATGGAAACGTGAAATGACTTTTCGCGCAAATTTCATTTCTTTTCTTGCATATTAAGGGAAAGGAACAATATTCCAATCCCCTGTTGGGAGTTGTTTCTAAAAGTATACATAA
Source organism: Eubacteriales bacterium (assembly GCA_030524785.1). Lineage (GTDB taxonomy): Bacteria > Bacillota > Clostridia > Lachnospirales > Lachnospiraceae > Marvinbryantia. The sequence goes on along the minus strand of JAUNFZ010000011.1, from coordinate 97 downwards.
CGGGACGTAAAAAGGCAAGCTGTTTTATAGCATCAAAAAGTATCCTAAAATGAAATTTTAAATTCCACCGCCCGCTTATGCGGTGGAATTTACTCCT
>JAUNFZ010000010.1 GCA_030524785.1 Eubacteriales bacterium | reverse complement strand
GCGTTTATATTTAGTTTCCGGTTTACTGTGCGGTCCCGGCCCGCAGATGGCTTCCTCAACTTCAAAACCCCCGTCGAAACCAGTACAACCCCAAATCATTGGTGTATGGTCTGCAGACGATATATCAAATGTTTTTCTGTTGTCTGTTACAAATTATATTGCAGGGATCGGTTCCCGTCAAGAAGTATTTTCATGACAGCACCCTGCATATTTTCAGCGCGCATATTTCCAGCCTGCATATTTTCATGACGGCATCGCTTTACGCCCAGCATCTTCAGGATAATCCCAGGATCTCAGCCAGCACCTCGATAATGATCTCATTTGTACAGGATTTCACATAACCCATCATGTTCAGCATGATCTCATCATTTTTCTGTGCCTCTGTGAGCTGATCGTTGTGCTTTACCTGATCAAGCAGCATTACCAGCTGCGGCGTCAGCTCCTCATACGTTTCCAGTGTTGTCTGCGTTACCATTTTTGCCAGATCATCTTTTGTTGTAGGTACCATACCGTTTCCTCCTATTTCTATATATGCGCTTTTTATACATTTGCGCCGGTATTTTTCCCTGTTTTAATACAGATTCTTTACTTTAAATTCTTTTTCCGCTTCCCGCCTCATATCACGTTTTGCAATATCCTGACGTTTGTCGTACAGTTTTTTACCCCTGGCCAGGCCAACCTCAATCTTGACAAGGCTGCCCTTAAAATATACCCGCAGGGGAACCAGCGTCAGTCCCTTTTCCTGCAACTTGCCCGTCAGTTTATTAATCTCATGGCGGTGCATCAGAAGCTTCCGTACCCGCAGAGGGTCCTTATTGAAAATATTTCCCTTCTCATATGGGCTGATATGCATACCGTAGATCAGCACTTCCCCACGCTCAATGCGAATATAAGATTCTTTTATACTGCATTTTCCCATGCGCAGGGATTTCACCTCTGTTCCCGCCAGCGAAATTCCCGCCTCATAGGTATCCTCGATAAAATAATCGTGATACGCCTTTTTATTGTTTGCAATCAGTTTTGTTGTCTGCGCGCCCACTTATCTCTCTCCTGTCCTTCGCAGTTTTCTGCGCTAATATATGCTTTCTGTCTTTTCACTTACAATTCTGAAATCAATCGTCCTCATTTCTTTGTCTGCATCTGTCACGCAGACCTTTACACGCTGACCCATACGATATACCGTTCCTGTTTCCGCGCCGTACATTTCCATCGACTTCTCATCATAATAATAGCGGTCGTCATACAGGCTGCTCACATGAACCATTCCTTCTATCGTATTGGGAAGTTCCACATAAAATCCGTATGCGTTCATACCCGAAATCACACCGTCGTAAATTTCGCCTACATGCGCCCGCATATATTCGGCCTTTTTCATCTTATCTGCATCGCGCTCTGCTTCTTCCGCCCGCCGTTCGGTTCTGCTGCACTGTTCTGCGACCTGGGGCAGGATGGATTCGTAATGCAGTATTCTGTCGCTGTTCATTCTGCCCCGCAAATTTTCCTTTATGATGCGGTGTATCTGAAGATCCGGGTAACGCCGGATGGGCGAGGTAAAGTGGCAGTAATACTTCGCCGCCAGTCCAAAATGGCCGGTACACTGCGGCGTATAGCGCGCCTGCTTCATTGAACGCAGCGTCAGGCGGCTAATCAGCGCTTCCTCCGGAGAATCTTCAATCCGCGTCAGCAATTTCTGCAGTTCCTTCGGGTGAAGTTCTCCTCCGCCTTTCATTCCATAGCCAAAATTTGCAACAAATGCACACAACTGACGTATTTTATCCGGATCTGGATTTTCATGCGTCCGGTACAGGAACGGCAGTTCCTGCCAATAGTAATCCTGCGCCACTGTTTCATTTGCCAGAAGCATGAAATCTTCAATCATCTTCGTGGCTGTATTTCTCTCATGCGGCAGTATTTCTACCGGCCTGCCCTGCTCATTCAGCAATATCCTGCTCTCTGCAAAATCAAAGTCTATGGCGCCCCTGGCCTTACGTTTTTTTCTCAGTACCAGGGCAAGCTTCTCCATCTCGCAAAACATTGGGACAAGCTCCTCATATTCTTTTATCTCAGCTTCATCGCGCTCTGTCAATATCTTTTTTACGCTTGTATACGTCATGCGGCGTCTTACGCAGATAACAGTCTCCGCAATCTGATGTCCGACAACATTTCCCTTTTCATCAATATCCATCAGGCAGCTCAGCGCCAGCCGGTCTTCTTTCTCATTCAGGGAACATATCCCGTTCGAGAGAATGTGCGGAAGCATTGGTATTACCCGGTCTGTCAGATAAACGCTTGTGCCCCGCCTCAGTGCTTCCCTGTCAAGGGCGCTGTTCTCCTGCACGTAATTCGACACATCCGCAATGTGAACGCCGAGATGCCACAGCTTTTGTCCTTCATCATAGGTAACTGAAACGGCGTCATCCAGATCCTTGGCATCCTCGCCGTCGATTGTCACCATACAGACGTCCCGAAGGTCAAGGCGGCCTTCCATATCCGCCGGTGTCACCGCCTTCGCCGCCCGCTGCGCCTGATTCAGCACCCGCTCGGGAAATTCCACGGGCAGCTCGCAGGCATACGCTATGGACAGAATATCCGTTCCGGGATCATTCTTGTGACCGATAATTCTGACAATGCGTCCCTCGGGTTTTCTGGACGCATCCCCGTAATCCGTCAGCTCTGCCACCACCTTATGACCGTCCACAGCTCCCATAGAAGCTTCCTGGGGAATAAAAATGTCTCTGGTCAGTCTGCGGTTATCCGGCACCACAAATCCATAATGACTGCACTTTTCATAAGTTCCCACTACCTCAGTAAAACTGTGGGAAAGAATCTTTATAATCCGGCCCTCTCTGCGCCTGCCATGTCCCTGCGCAATCACTTCGGCTTCTACCGTATCACCATGGATAGCACCGTTTGTATCGGCCTCCGAAATAAAAATATCTTCTTTCTGATCGGCAGTCTCCACAAAGCCAAAACCCTTTGCGTTGCCAATAAAGCTGCCAATTATGCGCTCACTCTCCGCCTTTTTATATTTTCCGCGTTTTGTCAGCTCAATTTTGCCTTCCCTCTGAAGATCCTCCAGAATTTCTTCCAGTTCCCGGCGGTCTTCCTTTGCCACCTGCATCAAAATCGCAATCTCTTTGATTTTCATTGGAACATACTGCCTGTCGCAAATCAAATCATAAACAGTTTGTTTGCGCTTTTCATACAAATTGTTCATATCATCCTTTCCAAGGCTTGGCGCTTTGGGTGTTTCTTTTCCGCGAAGTGCGCCTCCTTTGTATCATGGAAACGCAGTTTCCTATGAGACGAAAAACACTCTTGCTTATCACAAGAGTGTCTCACCGTTAAAAGTTCAGATTTAAAATAACCGCTAAAACGATAAATCCAATGGCAAGTATTTTCGTGCCTTTCACAAGAGCGCCCTCCATGGAACGTCCCTTATTTTTTCCCCAGTATGTCTCGGAAAGCCCTCCGATACTTCCCAGGCCGGCCTGTTTGCCCTCCTGCATCAATACAAGAACGGTTAACGCGATACAATCAATGATAAAGATTATGGTAAGAATGACTCTTAAAACTCCCACTTCTCCACCTCCTATGTCAAACACATCAAGTGTAACACAGGTTTTCTGGATTTTCAACCACTTTTTCGTTTAAAATACACATAAAATGTAACTTATTTAAAAGTGTTCCTCAATGCGAAGCAGCTGATTGTATTTTGCAATGCGCTCTCCCCGGCACGGCGCGCCTGTTTTTATCTGTCCGGCGCCGCAGGCCACGGCAATATCAGCAATCATCGTATCCTCCGTCTCTCCGGAACGGTGAGAAATTACCGTGCGGTACCCTGCATTTTTCGCTGTCTCAATCGCTTCAAAGGCTTCCGTCAGCGTACCAATCTGGTTCACCTTCACTAATATTGCATTTCCGGCTTCCAGCGCAATGCCCTTCTTCAGACGCTCTGTATTTGTCACAAACAAATCGTCTCCTACAAGCTGTATCTTTTTCCCCAGCCGGCTGGTCATTTTCTGCCATCCCGGCCAATCTTCCTCATTCAGCCCGTCCTCAATTGATATGATCGGAAACTTTTCAATCAATTCTTCGTAGTAAGAAATCATTTCCTCCGCTGTGCGGGTTACTTTTTGACCGCACATTTTACTTTCACCCGGGAAATAATATACTTTCTGCTCCACATCGTATAACTCCGAGGCCGCCGCATCGATGGCAATGCAAATATCCTCCCGAAGCCGGTATCCTGCGGCTTCCACGGCCTCGCACAGAATCTCGAGTACGGCCGCTGCGTCCGGCAGATCCGGCGCAAAACCGCCTTCATCCCCTACGCCGGTGGAAAGTCCCCTGTCCTTCAATCCTTTTTTCAGGCAGTGATATATTTCCGCGCACATCTGAAGCCCTTCAGAAAACATCGAAGCCCCCACAGGCATAATCATAAACTCCTGCAGATCGACAGTGTTGTCGGCATGGCAGCCGCCATTTAATACATTCATCATCGGCACGGGAAGCCGATTTGAACAGATTCCCCCAAGATATCTGTACAGCGGAAGGCTTACGCTCTGAGCAGCAGTTCTTGCTACTGCCATGGATACGCCGAGAATTGCATTTGCCCCCAAATTTGATTTATTCTTTGTGCCGTCAGCCCGCAGCAGAATTTTGTCAATATGGCTCTGCTGCAGCACATTTTCTCCAATAATGGCATCCGCCAGAATACTATTGATATGGTGAACGGCCTGGGAAACGCCGAGGCCGCCATATCTTTTTTCGCGGTCTCTCAATTCCACCGCTTCAAATTTTCCGGTAGAAGCGCCCGAGGGAACGGAAGCTCTGCCCACGAACCCTCCTTCAGCCAGTACCTCCACCTCAATGGTAGGATTTCCCCTGGAGTCCAGTATCTCCCTGCCAAGTACATCCACGATCTGCTTATATTCAAACATAAAGCACAATACCTCCTTTTGAAGATATTGTGCCCTGTTTTTTTGATGTTATGACAGAGACTTATTTCCAGATGTCTCTGCCGCCATACATTCTTCCGATATGTGATTATTCCCCTGAAAATCCCATATCAAAGAGAAGCCTTGCTTCTTCCGACATCTGACCGCCAATTCTACAGCCTGCAATCAGGTTCTTCAGCCGGAGACCATTCGGATAATTTTCAAAAGCCTGGCTATCCTTCACCATTTCCTGCACCTTATTTTTGACGGAAATAAAGTCCTCCGTATCGCGTATTTTTTCAGCAGTCTCCCACTGTATCTCCATGATCCGCAAACCAAGCCCGGCTGCATAACAAAATTCATAAACGGAAATCAGCGGACTTTCCTCCCGTGCTTTCAGCTTTAAATGGATCGCGTCTCTTACAATTCCCAGTACCATTATTTCGTTACCAGCAGAGATTTTCCAGTCATTTCCGCCGGCTGCTCCATATCCATCAATTCAATCAGCGTCGGAATAATATCTGCCAGACGTCCGCCCTCACGCAGCGTATATTTCGGATCTGCATTTACAAGGATAAAGGGAACCGGATTTGTCGTATGAGCTGTAAACGGTTCGCCCGTCTGATAGTCCACCAACTGCTCTGCATTGCCATGGTCCGCACAGATAAACATCTGACCATTTACCTCTTTAATTACGTCAACGGCTTTTCCCACGCACTCATCAACAGCCTCCACCGCTTTAATCGCAGCAGCTTCCACTCCGGTATGGCCTACCATATCAGGATTTGCAAAGTTGATAATAATCACGTCATACTTCTGTGAGCGAATCGCCTCGCACAATTTGTCGCACACCTCGTATGCACTCATCTCCGGCTTCAGGTCGTAAGTAGCCACCTTGGGGGATTTTACAAGGATTCTGTCTTCGCCTTCGTTGGGCTCCTCGATTCCACCGTTAAAGAAAAATGTTACATGGGCATACTTCTCTGTCTCGGCAATCCTGGCCTGCTTCAGATGATGTGCCGCCAGATATTCACCGAACGTATTTGTAATCTGTACCTTATGGAAAGCCACCAGCTTATTCGGAATCGTATCGTCATACTCAGTAAAGCAGACATACGTTACATCGAGCCGTTTGCCCCGTTCAAAGCCATTGAAATCGTCGCAGCAGAAGGTTCTGGTAATCTCTCTTGCGCGGTCCGGGCGGAAATTATAGAAAATGATAGAATCTTTATCAGCAATTCTTCCCACCGGTCTGCCGTCCCTGTAAAGAACCGCAGGAATCACAAACTCATCCGTTTTTCCATCGTCATAAGAATTTTGAATCGCCTTGGTGATGGAATCGCACTGAACGCCTTCGCCCTTTACCAGAGCTTTATACGCCAGCTCCACCCGATCCCACCGGTTATCTCTGTCCATCGCATAGTAACGTCCCATTACAGAAACGCACTCTCCGACACCGAGCTCAGCCATTTTGGCTTCCAGCTGTTCCACATACTCTTTTCCTGACGCCGGCGGCGTATCGCGGCCGTCCAGGAAGCAATGTACATATACTTTCTCTATTCCCTCGCGCTTTGCCAGTTCCAGAAGACCGAAAATATGCGTAATATGGCTGTGAACTCCTCCATCGGATACAAGTCCATATAAATGAAGTGCAGAATGATTTTCCTTTACATTTTTGCATGCAGCCAGCAGCGCCTCGTTCTTAAAGAAGTCTCCGTCCTCAATCTCTTTGGTAATCCTTGTCAGTTCCTGATAAACAATACGGCCGGCGCCCATATTTAAATGGCCCACTTCAGAATTGCCCATCTGTCCATCCGGCAGACCTACCGCAAGGCCGCTTGCCTGGCCTTCCACAAAAGGATATTCTGCCATCAGTTTATCCATCACCGGAGTTTTTGCCTCCGCCACTGCATTTCCCTCTGTTTTCTTATTCAGTCCGTATCCATCCAGGATCATTAAAACTGTTGGTTTCTTTTTCATGCTTCTTCTCCTTTATCATTTTGATTCCCCGCAGCCTTTTGCGGGGATATTTTACCTGTAAACTCTGTCGCTGCAGAAATTTTTAATAAACGCGTATCACCGCAGAAATCTCTTTGATCATCGGCATATTCTTCAGATGTTCCAGAGAATCGTTGAAATTGCGCTCGATCACTTCTTCCGTAATCACCACGATTTCCGCCAGAGTACCTTTTTTCCGCTTCTGAATAAACTGCTCAATGCTGACGTTATTGTCTCCAAACACACTTGTCACCGCAGCCAGCACCCCGGGACGGTCCTCCACCTGCAAGCGCATAAAGTAGCGGCTTACAATCTCCTCACGCTTTTTAATCCGAAGATTCTTATAGCACGTACAGTTTACATGGCCTGTACAATTGAAAACGATATTTTTCGCTACGTCAAAGATATCCCCTACCACAGCGCTTGCTGTAGGAAGCTCTCCGGCTCCGCGCCCGTAAAACATGGTATCTCCCACCGCGTCGCCCCGCACAAATACAGCGTTAAAGGAATCATTCACCGATGCCAGCGGATGATCACTGTCGATCAGCATTGGATGTACACTGACCTCTATACCCTCCGGCGTATTTCTTGCTACGCCCAAAAGCTTTACGGCACATCCCATTTCCCGGGCATAGCGGATATCCCGGGATGTGATTTTGGTGATTCCTTCCGTATAGACATCCTCGAAAGTCACCCTTGAATTAAAGGCAATCGAGGCAAGAATAGCCACCTTTCGGGCTGCGTCCAGTCCGTCAATATCCGCCGTTGGATCTGCTTCCGCATATCCAAGATGAGTCGCCAGCGCCAGCGCCTCTGAAAATTCCATATTTTCCTCTGTCATTTTCGTGAGAATGAAATTCGTGGTTCCGTTTATGATTCCTACCACCTCGGAGATATGGTTTGCTTCCAGGCTCTGTTTCAGCGGACGTATGATTGGTATTCCTCCTGCCACAGACGCTTCAAAGAAAAAGTCCTTGCCGGACTGCTTTGCAGCGTCCATCAGCACTTTTCCATCTACAGCAATCAGATCTTTATTCGCCGTAACTACATTTTTCCCCGCCTGCAGTGCTTCCAGGATATAAGTTCGCGCCGGCTCCATTCCCCCGATGACTTCGACAACAATATCAATTGCATCATCCCGAATGACGTCCTCCCAATGATTCGTCAAAAGCCCAGCATCCACTCCCTTGGACGCAGCTTTTTTGAGATCCCGGACCAGAATCTTTCTAATCTCCAGCTCCACGCCAAGCTTCGGCAGCATTTCCTCTTTCTGCTTTTCCAATACCTTGTACACGCCAAGCCCTACCGTTCCCAGACCAAGCAGGGCGATTTGAATCTTATTGTCTTTCATTCCCACTCCTCTTTCTGACGCAAACAAATCCGTCCGACGCGCTGTCTGCGGGCAGCTTACAGCAAAACTGGTTTCCGCTTCGGTCGGCGCCAAACGTGTGTCACCGGCACACAGCGCCGCTGTCCGTTGCCCGTCAAATGTCTGCTCATGCAAGTATAGCAGCCACTTTCCGGGCTTATACGCGCAAAAACGGAAAGGGCTGCGCATCTGCACCGCCCATTCCGGCCATATTACCGTCCGTATTTATTCTTCGTCATCGATATTCTTGTGTACAAATCCCGCCACAGCGCTGGTTACGGACACCACCGCCGCAACAACCGCCGCAACAATCACAAGTGCAATCGCAATAAAAAATATCACCAGATTAAATTCCATGTCTATATTTCCTCCGATTGTGGTTAGTATACCACAATCAATGGAAATTGAAAAGGGGTTTAAAAATTATTTACATTCCTCAGAATCAATCACATTTCCGAAAGAATATGGGCAAGCAGTCCCTCACATCCCTCCACGATATCATCATAGGTAACGTCAAAGTTTCCCGTATACCATGGATCTGCAATATCCCTGGGCGACTTGCTGTAGTCCAGCAGCAAATGGACTTTCTTCTCCGGATCCGCTCCGATAATCCGTTTTATATTCCGCAGATTCCACTGCTCCATGCCCAGGATGTAGTCAAACCGGTCATAATCCCCGCGGGTTATCTGCCGCGCCCTGTGATCCCACATCGGAACACCCTCCCGGCGCAGCTTATTCCTCGTCCCATAATGGACGCCGTTTCCTATTTCTTCCATACTGGTAGCCGCAGATTCAATATGAAACTGATCCGACAAGCCTCTTTTATTTACCATATCAGAAAATACAAATTCCGCCATAGGGGAACGGCAGATATTACCCTGGCACACAAAAAGTATCTTAATCATAAACGAAAATCCTCCTAAAAAGCCGTATTCTGCCCCGATTTGCCGCAGTTTGCCGATTATAAGTTTTGCCCTAAGATTGTTAAATTTGTCACAGAATAAGCAAAGTGGGCAAAGCGGGGCAAGCCCGGGACATGAATCGTAGTAAAATCGTAGTAGAAATCGAGGGAGCTTACTACTCTGATTATTCTACTATAGATTGCGAGATTTGGGGAGTGGGGAATGTAGAAAAAACGCCCTGCCGAGGCAGAGCGCATTTCGCAGCCAACTAATAAATATTTTTGCGAGTTATCGCAATTATTTGCAATAGAATTTGATTTGCAGCCCATTTTTCAAATTGCCCGGAACATTTTCTGCGTTGCGGGAGCATCCTCTTTTGTCCTGCTCAGTTCCTTCTTTGCGTTTTCCAGATCCTCCATCCGTTTCAGCTCATCTGCCGCATCCTCCAGACCAAGATGGGTGTAGATGTTGAGCGTTGCTGTAGGCAGATTGACCTTTAGGGCAAAATACTGCTTGCCGAGGTTGCAAAAGGTATCACAGCCTTTCCAGTGAAATCATTTTCGGAAACGAATCCATTGACAGGCCATGCGGCAATCCCCACCATATTGCGTTTCCAAATTGATACAATTTTTGAATGTTTTCTGCCTGTTCCCCGATTTCGCCATTCTTCCGCCAGCCCACAATATGCCGTCCGGAGGACGCGCCAATATCAATTACCCGGCATCGTTTCATCGCTTGCTTCCTTGCATTCAAATGATAAGAAAAACCACCAAAATATCATAAACTGTGTATTAAGATTTTTCAGTTGGCCACTTGCGCTTTTCAGGGCATTTGCCCTTTGGCATCCTCGGAAGTCGATGCTGAGAGGGAATCCAAAAACGCAATCGTCTTTGCAAAATTTTCCGCACCTTGTTCTGATGCAGTATCCAACTCCCAGGTGTGAAAAAGGACGCCGTGACTGCGGTCAAGGAAATTTGTTTCAACAGGTACCCCCAGCTCGTTCAGCCGTGCTGCCAGATCCGTTCCCTGATCCGTGAAAGTTCCGAGATTTCCATCGCTCAGATAGCTCGGCGGGAAATCGGCAGTCACATGCTCAAGGACAGAACCAAGGTGTGCATCATCCGAGCAGGCATAATCTGCGTTCTGAAATGCAGAGCGCCCCATCGTATCAAAAAACCAGTCCACGGCAAAGTTGCCCGTGTTGCCAAAACGCGGGACATCCACAAGCCCGGCAATGGAGATATAGCCCTTCAGCGTGACCTCTGTGCCTGATATAGCGGGTACGATTCCCATCTCTGCCGCGTAATCAGGATTGGTGTTTACGACTGCAAGCAGACCGCTGAGCATACCGCCTGCGGAGTCGCCACCAACGATGATGCGGTCGGCGCTCAGCCCATAGGCATCACAATGACGGATAAAATAGGCAAGCGCGTCGTTTACTTCATGAACCGACTGCGGGAACGGATTCTGGGGAGCCAGTACGTAATCCACGGTCACCACGCTGTATCCCGCGTCCATCATGGAAAAGAGATACTTGTCCTGCGCCGTGCTGTGTTTGTCACCACCCACAAGTCCGCCGCCGTGGATATAGAAGAAAACACCCCTGTTTTCCGGCACATGATAAACGGTATAGGTGTTGTTCGGGTAGGCACTGGTATAAGTGACATCCTGAAATACCTCTATATCGTCGATCATTTCATGCGTTTCCTGAACATTGGCCGGATAGCTGGTGTCCCCGCCCTGACAACCCATGATCATCAGAGCGTCAGGATTCAGAACATTGTACAGCAGCAGGCAGGCACATATGGCTGAAAAACCAAGCCCCGCATATCCGATGATCGATATGATTTTATGTCTGCGCTTTTTTGATTCACGGATATCCAATATCAGCAGACACAAGGCACACAGGCAGGCGACCACAGCGAAAACCATCCTGATCGAATAGCGATGAACAAACATTCCTCCCACAAGCGCAATCGCCATCAGACAGGCAGGTATCAGATGCTTTGGTATCCGCAAATCCCTTTTTGCCAACAGCAAAACCGCCTCAAGCACAATCATGATCCCGCCGACGAGGGGGAAATAATTGAAGGCCATGAACAGAGAGACCGCAAGCAGCCAGTTGATGATGTGAAATGTGCGTTTCATAAAATTCCTCCTCCATATACGCATGTGAAGCAATGACTTCCGGCGGCGGCTTCGCATTTCGTTCCATCAGGCAGAACAGCCTCACAAGCCGCACCTTCCGGCACATCCACCCTCAGTTCAAAGCTGCCGTCGCGGATTTCCCAACGTGCGCGAACCTGCCCGAAAGGCGTTTCGGTATATGCCTCAGCCCACGTCAGACCGCCTCCCGGCATGGGCTGAACCCGAAAGCGTTTCCATCCAGGCTCCATGGCCTCCAATCCTGCCACCCGGCGGTACAGCCAATCGCCGACTGCGCCGTAAGCATAATGATTGAAGCTGGTCATGCTTGGCGCACTCTGATCCTCCGGATCAAAATCGGCGCTGGTAGCGCCCTTGCCGCCTACATAGTCATTGGAGAGATTGACCGTGCCGTCCGGGCGCAGCGCATCCCAGCGCTCCCAGATGGTCGTCGCGCCGAGTTTTACCGGGTAAAGCCACCCGGGGCATTCTTCATTCAGCAGCACGCGGTAGGCGGTGTCCGTATGTCCCGTATCGGATAAGGCAAACAGTAAATAAGGCGTGCCAAGAAAACCGGTTTCGATTTTGTAATCATTTTTTTCCGCGAGAGCTGCCAGCCGTTTCCCCATTTCCAGTCGTTCAGCTTCCGTCAGCATACCAAAGTAAATGGGACAGATATAGCCGGACTGAAATTCCTCATGGAGCTTACCGTTAGCCAATGCCAGGGATTTCCTATAGCACGAAGATAAAATCTGCTCCTCTCCGTGATTGCCATCCTCCCAAACAGGTCCTACAGTATGGATAACATACTTGGCATCCAGATTGAATCCTGGGGTAATAACTGCGTCACCAAAATCAATGCAGCCGATTTTCTGTCTTGCCACAAGCATCTCATATCCGGCTTTTTTATGTATTCCGCTGTCAACGCCGGAGCCGATGACAGGATTAGGATTTGCAGTGTTTACCACCGCATCCACTTTCATATTTACAATATCATTTCGTACTATTTCAAAAGGCATAGGTGACCTCCATGTTCAAAAGCTGGTCGGTTAATCCTGCAACATATCTAAATACATATCCAATCTGGCATTGATGTATCCTGCAAACAGATTTTCCATTGCCGAAAGATTGTGCTTTACATGATATTCATCAAATGCATTATAATAGGCAATTCTATCTGTAAACTTAATATCTATAGGTGGGAATCCGGCTTTCATCAACTCAAGATTTACAAGCAGTCTTCCGGTTCTGCCATTGCCATCAATGAAAGGATGGATACCCTCAAACTCGATGTGAAAACGAGCCAGTTTTGTCACGATATGCTCTGTGCTTGCAGCAAAATCATATAGCAACTGTTCCATCTTAGGCTCAATAAGATACGGCTTCACGGGTTCGTGCTGTGCGCCCATAATATGAACCGGAACTCTACGGTAGACACCACGGTCTTCTCTCTTATCTGCAAGAACGAGATAGTGAATCTGTTTGATGATGCTCTCACTAATCGGAACATTATCTTTTACAAGTTCACTCACAAAATCAAATGCTTCTTTATGACCAACTGCCTCCATATGGTCTTTCAACGGTTTATGGTCAATCGTAAGACCACGAAGAACTAAATCCGTTTCTCGCAGTGTAAGTGTATTTCCTTCAATGGCATTGGAGTTGTATGTGTACTCTACGATAAATTCTTCATTGAGCCTTGCAACCTCACCCGCAGTTAAAGGTCTTCTGCTGTCCAGTTCTACCTTCTTGCGGTCAATTTGTGCCAAAAGACTCTCCTTTGACTTATAACGACCGTCAGCGGGTTTCTTTGCATCCACAGGTATCTTCCAGCCACGCCCCTCCTGGTACGCACCCGGAATTTTCCCCTCAGAACAAAGCACTCTGATTCTTCTATCAGAAATGCCCCATTTCTCAGAAGTCTGTTTTACTGTCATAAACATAGATTGTCCCTCCAATTATAAGCCTGCAAATCCCTGTGATTTCGGGCTTTCCCGGCACTTCCTTAATATTTTGCTTTTGCCCCAAACCTACGCAAATCTCCATACATCTGCGCAAATTCACGGGCAAACGGTGTGGCAAATAAAATATTCTTCCATCTTCTCATTCTCTGTCCCATAAAGACTTACAATTTCCTGCTCAAGCTTCACATTCTGTTTCAACATATATGTGACCAGTTCCCGATACGTTTCCTGTTTCTCCAGTGACTTTAATCTGAGTTGATCCTGCTGTGTCAATGGACGCAGGCAAGATTGGAAATGCGGATTTTCCAGTTCCTTTCGTGACATTCGATACAGTCGAAACGGAATTCCCGTCATACGGCACAGATGCTCATGAATATAAAAGCCGCCTGCATCTATATCCCCGAAATGCCAAAACGTGAGCTCTGGATTGTCACGAAAAACCTTTTTAAGAAAATCCCTTTGAGAGCGTACACAATATCCGCCAAGATAAAAAAGCGCTGCATCCGGGATTTTCAGTCGAAGCCAGGACGTACGGTTTTCAACCGTCATAAAATGAGATGTACGGATATGAATCCACTCCAACCGCTTCAATTCATCTGCAAAAAATTCTACGCCGTCTGCAAATGCTCCAAGATCCAGTTTTCTTCCCGCTATTTGAATGGTCATATTGCCTTTCAGACAAAGTTTCTGTCTTTCCCGCACAATATGATACTCCTCCAAAATCTCATCTTCCAACTCATTCTCCTGACAGGGGCGTTTCAAATACTCCCGGAACGCCCGGCAGACCGAATGTAATGCTTTTTCTTCCAGATATTTAGAATCCCCATATATCAACATGGATGCTTCCCGAAGAAACAGTTCTCTTTCATTTTTTTCAATAAATACGAGGGCCTTCAGCATATCTTGCAGTTGCAGGTAGTTCTGCGGGATCTGGTTTTTCTCCAGCATTTGCCTCAGCTTGCCACACTCATAACCAGCAACGGGGGAAGCATTTTCGTATGCGGCAATCAGTTTCTCAAAACGCCGTTTCATTACATATCTGGACTCATACTGATACGCTTCCTCCAAATACCGCTCAATCTCCTCAACCTTCTCATCTACCAGATAAATTATGCGGATTTCATTACTGAATCCTTCCTGTTCAAAAGTCAGAAAGCCTCTCTCTTTGCATTGATAGACCGCCTGGTTTACTGCTTCAATCTTTTCCAAATCACCGTCATTTTGTTTATATGCTTTATACAGCTTGTCTGGCGTTAACTGGGTGCGCCTGGTAATCAAATTTGTTCCACTGTCCTTTTTACTTTTCCGATATTTCTCCACCAATGCTGTAAGCAACTTTTTTTCATACATTTCCATATACTTTCTCCTTATGGAACTGCACGATACCCAGTTCCATTCTGTCCGCCGCCACACGAAGCGCCGGAAGAATCACTTCGCACTCATTTCCAATGGAATCCGTCTTATCCGGCGAGCAAAAAATTACCTGAAGCCGCTGTGAGCGCAAAAAATCCAACATCTGCTTTACATTTCCCGGATCCATCTTAGCGAATGGCTCATCAATAAAGACAAGGCGCGTTGAATTGATCCGCTGATTATATATCAGAAGAAGAGCCGAGGCCAGAATCAAAAGATAGGGAATCTGTACCTCCGCGCCTGAATTAAAGCCTGTCTGTCGGGACAGCTTTGCCCGATTCAGAACCTGGTTTGTGACCAGAATCTCATACGTCATGTAATTCCGATAATCCGCGAACCTGGATATGGCCTCCTCGCTGTTTTTCTCGATAATTCGGTTCACAATCCGTTTCATGTCCTGCTCCAGCTGTTCCCCTTCTTCATCGGATACTGCCGTCAGCATACCAAAAGTCATCTGCCCTTCTGCTCCGCCTCCAAGCTGTTCCCGCTCATCCAGGAACCGTGCGTAGTCGATAATTTTTGCATATTCTGAGCCATCCCGCACATAGTGAACATCAAATTCATATTTTGCCGCAAAGTTTAAGTTCGCCAGTTCTCTGTTAATCTGTTTCAAATCGTCCCTGGCCCTTTCACAGGAATTCAGAATCGTCAGCACAAATTCATTTTTAAATATATCTTCATAGCGACGGGTCTGTTCCTCAAGCTTCTGACGAATTTCCTGAAGATTATCCATCCAGATACGATCCCGCCGGGCTGCATACTGACTGCGCCCTTCTGTCCCCCTGGGCAGCATATTATCGGAATGTTTTGCATTATAATCAGCCTGAAGCTGCATCAGGCTACTTTTATGCTGCTCAATACTCCTTCGGACACGCCCTCTGGTCTCATCTGCCAGCAGTCCGCCCGGTCCTTTTCTTCCGTTTTCCAGATATTTCTCATAAGCATCCACAGTTTTCTGTACAATCGTATAATGTTCAATCTGATATTCCTTATACTGTTTTTCCTGCTCCTCCAATTTTTCTGTCTTATCTTTTATCCTGTCTTCACAGCGCACAATTACCGTCTTCTGTTCGCTATCTGTTTGAACATTCTTTGCATATTCTTCGCCAATTGCTTTCTGTTCCTCATCAAGGCGTCCTACGGTCTCATTCAGTTCAATATACTCCTGATTGTTTGCCTGCGCTTTCCGCAGACGTTCCAACTGTGCCTTAGATTCTCTTACCTCTCCGGACACTCTCTGATATTTTGAATGAGCATCATAATCATATTCCCAGAAGAATTCTTTGTACTGTGTCAGAGTGTTATTCTGTCCCGACAATTCGTTCTTCGTGGACAGTTTCTCCTTTTTCTCCGCCTGAAGACGTACGATTTCCTTCTGTGCCCGAATCCTGTTCAGCTCAAAGGTCTTCTGCCCCAGATAATACGAGCGAATCCTGTCAAACCGAAGAAAATAGCCGTCCATGGCGACTGACACACGCCCTTCTTTGGAAATCGCGTTTTCATACATGCGCACTTTTTCCAGAGATACGGCGCGCATCCTGCCAAGCTGAAATTCAAAATAACGCTTCGCCACCGGATTCTTGATCTGCAGCATAGATACCACAGAATCCTCCTCCACTTTTACATCACGGCGCATCAAAAGCTTCGTATTAAACAAGTGAGCATACCGGTATTCGGAGCCATTCAGCACATCATCCGCAATATCATAATACTCCGGATCCACCAGAATCGTATAGCGGCGGGGACCTAAAAACGCCTCAATCGCATTCCTCCATTTCTCATCCTCAAGGCCAATCACATACTCGCAGGCGAACTGCGCCCGTGCGGATATTTTTCTTCTCTCCAATTCCCGGTTAATCTGCTCTTTCAACCCCACATACTCTGGAATTTGTCTATATGTATTTTGGTGCCTTTTGCACTCCTCCAAAATCCGATTCTGCGTGTCCAGCTCTCTCTCAAGTTCTTCGATACCACGTTCCACGCTGAAAATCTGTTTCACAATTTCATCATAAGCCAAACCTGTCTTCTGCTTTATCTCTGCAACAGCCGATGCTTTCTGCGCGGTAGTATATTCATATCCGCACAGGGCAGCCAAAATATCCCTATCCGCGATTTGCTCTGTTTTCTTAAAAAACCGGTTCATAAGTTCACTGACAACCGTTTGAAACTGCTCCAAATCCCTGCATTTTTTAAGTAAAGCTTCCCTATCTTTCTCCAGTTTTTCTAATCGTTCCTCCTCCTGGGTAATCATGCGCACGCTGTCCAGATTTCTCAGATTTGTCTTTGCCTCAATCAATCTATTTTCCACATCTTGTTTTCGATTCTCCAGGATCTTCAGGTTTTCTGCAACGTCTTCCCTGCTTCTCTGTGCCCGCTCCCGTTCTGTATTCTGCTTTTCAATTTCCTCTTTCAGAATTTTCATGTTCCTATACACAATACGAATATCATCGGCCAACAGACGATTGCTCTCATTTTCCCACGCGTCATATTCTCCCAATACGCAATCCAGTTCGCTGATTTCCTCCTGAATCATATTAAAATTATCATTCAGCTGCTCAATATTCGCTTTCGCTTCAATCAGTTTCTTAAAATCTACGTTCCGTTCTTCCAGAACGCTTTCACGGATAAACTGGTCAATTTTGGCATTGGGATCATAAGACATGATTCCCCGCAATTTCTGAAGATACGTCGGCATCTGTCCCAGATTCAGCTTCAAGCCTGTCATCTGCATAAAACGGGGAAGTCCCTGCTCCCGATTCAAAAGCGTCAACCTGTATTTCTTCTGAAGCGCCGATGCGCTAAAAGGAATGTCAAGCCCTTCTTCTTTATAAGTATGCTCCATCTGATCCAGCGAAAACCGATCCGCCACATACCGATATGTCTGGCAATTGTTCGCCGTATTTGTCTCAATCACCGCTCCCAGTACAAAAGATTTCTCCTCCACATCATCAAAATACTCCAGTACAATATGGCTGTATACATTCGGCACTCGATCTGCCGGACGCATATACGTGCCTGCCGTGGCATCCAGCAGTCCCCTTGTATAGGAAGATAACGTCCGGCTCCCCTTGCTTTCCGACGATTTATTAAATACCGTGTCTCCGTAGGCCGCATACTTGACAGCATCCAACATGGCTGATTTTCCGTTGCCGTTTCTTCCGGCAATCAATGTAAAGAAACCTATCGGCGCCGTCACATTTGAAAAACCATACCAATTAATTAATCGGACTTTTTTAAGTGCTATCATTCTTCTTCCTCCTCAAAGTCCTCCAGGTTTATCTGGTCTGCAAAATCCTCATCTCTTTGCACATTTTCCTCCTCCGGCGTTTCCTTCAGATATTCTTTCACAACCATCTGAAACTGCGGAATGTCCCACCCAAACTGCAGGGAGGGGTACAGTTCAATCTTCATATCCTCCCCTTCTTCATCTTCATCGAAATTAATTAAACTGTATTTTTTGAACAGGCGAAAGGCCGCATTGAGCTCTGTACGCACTATCGGCAAACCATAGGATTTGATTTTATCAATCAAGTCTCCTTTCGTCACAAAATCCCCTTCATTATAACCAAGATTTTCCAGATAGACCTTCCAGAGTACCAGCAAAAGATGGTATTGTAATGTCGTAAATGTTACCACATTGGCGCGCTTCAACCCCACCGTTTCCGCGTCCTCCTCGCTGGCTATAAGCATGCACACGCCGGTCTTCTCATCGACAATCACATCAAATCCTATCATTCGAAGATACTCGGAAATATCCTGCCGGTTCGATTCTCTGGAGACATACTGATACAATTTTTCATCCTTACTTTGAAGAATGAAAGTCGATTCCAAAAGCTTTCGTATACTCCGCTTAAACAGATTCATACTATCTTCTTTTACAGAAATCTGCAGACGAATATCACTCATTGTTCTCTCCTCTTTACAGTTACGTTACGAATTCTTGCAACCTCTGTCTCCACTATCTCATCACCGAGTTCCACCTCATAGTGAAATCCTTCTGTTCCCGAATATATAATACTGGCAGCAAACATCATAGCGTCATCTCTGGTACGAATTTCGCTCTCCTCAACCCGAATTTTCTTTCTGTCTCCCATTAGCCGGTCAAAATGCTTCTGTACCTTCTCTACACTATATCTATCCGGCGTTTCAGACAACAGTTCGTCTGTCAAACGCTGCCGTTCATCTTCCGACAGACTGCTCACAGACAAACCTGCCGTTTTCCGATTCGGATTGGACTTTTTCCGCCGTTCAAATGACTTTTTCCCGATATATCCCATACTCATCAGGCGGTGCGCCTCAGATAGATGGCGCAGTACCATTTCTCTATCCTCATCATCCAAGTTCTTCATAAAAATCAAAAGCCGGTTTAATTCATGCTCCAGATTTGTGTTATCGCTGAGCACCATCATCATTCTGGTAGAGTACAAATTATAATAGGTGTTGATTTTCCGGTCAATATAACCCATTTCCTACTCATATTCCAAATTAATAAAACTATCCAGCTCCGCAAACTGGCGATCAATTTTTTCCTTTGCCTGTGTTTCTTCCAAATTTTCGATTTGCCGACAATCCTCAACCATGCGTTCATAAAGCTCCGACCGTCGCAGCCTGCGCAGCATACGGTCAATATCCGCTATGTAGGACGGTATCATCCCGCTCCTTTTGATGAAAAAATAGTCGTTAAAAAACCGGTTCAGCAATTCATCCTTAATCAAAAACTGCCCGAAACTATTAGCATCCGCCATCTTTAACACAGTCCGCATGATCTCCCGGATGCTGTCCTTTAAAATCAACAGGTCATTCTTTAAATCACACTCATTTTCTACCAGCGGGACTAGGATGTTCAGGTAAGGGCGTATTGCCCGAACACTGTCCTTCCCAAAGGAAGATTTTAAAATCTCATACATAGAAAAAATGTGATTCGTAATTGCACCGTTGGCGTCTCTGTCAAAAATTTTATGAATCGCGTCAAGCAATTTCCTGCAATAGGCGGACACCGATGCAATATTATCTCCGCTGCGTCCGATTTCCTGGGGTGTAATCCAGCCGCATATACGAAAATACCGCAGAATCGCGGATGCGTTCTCCTGAGGACTTTTTCCACTGCCAACTTCTTCTCCGATATTCTCCGTTTCAATGGTGTACTCACAATTTTTCAGATACAAAATCAATGTATTTCTGGCATCTGTCTCATAAAGAACCGGTATCTCTTTCGATTTTTCAATCAACTGATCAATGCATGCAATGTATACCTCTCTGTTTCGACAGCAAAATGGGTTGAAAAATTTTTCATCAATCAATTCAAAAAATGACATTATCCGTACCTCTTATTTCGCTTCATCTTAGCTGGAAAAATTTTATACTTAGAAGCAAACAACTGCTCATTGCCATGAAACACAGAATACTTTGCAATATCCTCATCCGTATCAGAACAAAGCATAACCTTTTCCAAGTTCAATTAAAAACTTCTGCAAATTGGAAAGAATACTTTTCTCCAAGTCGCTTTCTGTAAAATCAGTATATCCTTTTTCTGCGTCTGAAGTATGCGATAATAATATTGTGAAGAAATATTGCGTTGTAAAGTTCTGACACTCCAAGTTTGTTCTGCAGCTTCTTTCTCATACCATGCACGAGCTTTTTTGTCATTTACCTGTAATAATACTGCATAATGTGACCACGATAATAACCTCTGAGATTTTGTAAATCCTTTGCCATCGTTTTTATTCTCTTCAAAAAAATAATCAAGAACTCCCGATGTATACTCTAATGCCAGACTAAGTTCTGCTTCATGCGAAGTTTTTCTTGCTCAATCAGACAGGCATTTAGTGCCAAACAAGATTCCAAAACAGACCTATTATTAATACACAGATTAATACAGTATATCGCCTTCACAAGATCATAATATTTATATTCATTTGTAATTTGTAATTTTTAATAATCTGTCAATTTTTATTCGAATGGTTGGAAACACCTCAGTTTTTATCATTTTTGCACTTATAATCAATTATCCTTCACTTTCCATCAACTTTTTCAATTCTTCTTTGCTGGGCAACACAGTTAGATACTTGCTTGCAAATATCTGACTATTATCCTCCGGTAAAGTCATCTCAACAACAGCATCATTCTTATTCTTACACAGCAGAATTCCTATTGTTGGATTTTCATCTTCTAGTTTTACCTTTCGGTCATAATAATTCACATACATCTGCATCTGTCCTATATCCTGATGCTTTAACCTTCCAATCTTCAAATCAAAAAGAACAAAACACCGCAACAAACGATTGAAAAAGACTAAGTCCACTCTATAATGTTCGTCCTCAAACGTAAATCTTACCTGCCGTCCAACAAATGTAAATCCCCTACCCAATTCCAGCAAAAATTCCTGCAAATGGTCAATAATTTTGGTTTCCAAATCCGTCTCCGAATATTTAGCGAGCTCAGGCAAGCCGGTAAATTCCAACACATAGGGGTCTTTTAACAAATCTTCCGGCTTTTCAATAATTTGTCCTTCTTCTGATAGCTGTTTCACTCCCTCTTTATCTCTGCTTAATGCTAATCGCTCATACAATGCACTGTCATATTGTCTGCCTAGCTCTTTTATTCCCCAACCATTCCGAATAGCTTCGATTTCATAAAAATGACGTTCTTCTATATTGGGAATACGCATAAGTGTTACATAATGTGAAAAACTAAGAAAAAATTTTCTTCCTTCTTTTGTTACAGGTAAGTTTTCAAATTGGGTAGACACTTTCTGCCCAATTTGGTCTTGGGAATATACTACATAGAATCTACGCATCAATTTCAAATTCTCCACAGAAAATCCTTTTCCTAAGCTCTCTGTCAAACGTTTTGATAATTCTTTAAGAATGGCTTTTCCATATTCAGCACGCTGTTCCCCATTTTGTTCTTCTTCTACAATCATTCGTCCTACTTCGTAGTAGGAGTAAACCATAGAAATATTCAATGCCATTTTTGCCTGGTTTCTAGCATTTTTAAGAACTTCTAATACCCTATCAAAAAAATCACTTTTCACAATATTTTCCATGCAATACCCTCCCAGCTAAATTGGGTAGAAGCTGTCTACCCAATTCACATTATAACAAAATATCCCTCAAAATTCTACAATAATGCAAATCTCATCTTGCAAAGTCAGCACTCTATATTCAAAATTTATTTTTGTTTCCTAATTCTAGTAAAATAAACTCATTCTATCCATCTTCTGTTCATCAGGCCATGTATCATCCAAATACAAATCGCTCGGATCTGTGTCTGGGTGTCTTTTTGTTTCTTTCCGTTCAATTCTTCTACAGCTGTCATGGGATAGGTGAGGGCATAAGAAAAGCGGCCGAAAAAGTCAAAATTGTTCAAACCTGTGATAAGTGTCATGAGACTGATAGAGAGGCAGGAAGCCCCTAGGAAAGGTCACGAAAAGGATTATCGCTCTAGTCTTGGGATTTACATAGAAGATCAAGACAATAATACACTCCAAGCCATTTTTCGTTTTCCTTGCTCCAATGCGCAGTAGGTCTGCCTAGTCACACCAATGCATTTTGTTGCGAAATGCCCAGATATGTCCGTAGTGTTGAGGTACCCGCAAGATAAGTCCAGAGCTGACAACTCAGCACCAAATCATTAAACAACATTGGATTATTTTCCATTAAATATTCTCGATGTATGCGTCCATACTTTCCGATATCTGAATTATCAGCCTGTTTGAAAAAGCTCTACACAATATTTGGCTGGATTATCTTTGTCAATATAAATATCCGCATATAAATCTTCTTTTTGCTTAAATGGCGGCAGAACATAATAGGTGCTTACTGCTCTGTATTCCTTACCCGCATAAATAAACCGGCAGGCAATCCTGCAACTGGTGTAGTTTGCTACTCTAATCCAGGCTGCCGGAATTATATCCTCTATTTCGGAGTCCATACAAACGCCTGAATGTTTCAGTTTTTTCAATTTTTCCTTGTCATATACCAGTTTGCTCATTGAAACCAAAAACAATATCAGCCATACGGAAACATTAATTAACATGGGTTTCAATATAGTGGAATTAAAAAAATTTCCGACGAGACCAATAGCTAATTCAATCACTGCTACAAACAAAAAAACATTCGCACATATGGAGAGCAAGTATTTTACAGGCTTAAGATTGGCAATCTGTTTTTCTTTAAAAAGTTTGGAAATATTTTTTTCTTTCCTGCACTGCGCAATAAATGCACCTATTCTTTTCTGATCCATACAATGAATCTCCTTTGCCATATTTGACTGCAGTATATCAAAAAAAGAATTTATTTCGAACATACTAAGCGTTGATTCAATGCTAAACGCTCAGTTGAGCATCATATTTTCTCCCTCAGCATTATATCTTGTCGGCAGAGCTTTCCTTATCCCGACGTTTACGGATAAACGGATGTCCTGCCATCACTTCCTGATACCGGAAGCATCCTTCCGCATGGTCATTGATGATGCCGCACGCCTGCAAATGAGAATATACCGTAACCGAGCCAAGATATTTAAATCCCCTCTCCTTCAAATCCTTGCTGACAGTATCCGAAAGTCCGTTTCTGGCCGGAAGTCTCCCTTTCTGATGTCCCATATACAAAATCGTTTTTCCCTTTGAAAATCCCCAAAGATATTCACTGAAGGAACCAAACTCTTTTCGGACTTTCAAAAAACATTCTGCATTATGGATCACTGCCTCAATCTTCCTGCGGGAGCGTATCATCCCTTCTGTTTCCATAATACGCTGAATATCACACTCCCCATACAATGCCACTTTCTCATAATCAAACCCATCAAAGCATTTTCGAAATATTTCCCGTTTCTGAATCATCATATTCCAATTCAACCCGCACTGCATAACTTCCATCATCAGAAATTCAAACTGCTTCAGGTCATCATTAAGCGGCACACCCCATTCCTCGTCATGGTATTTTACCATCTTCTCATTGCACAGGCACCATCCGCACCCTTCCATTCGTTCTCCTCCTATTTCTTTACCGCTGTCCCGTCTTTATATACTCAATTAACGCTTCCACATCATCAAAGTCATCATAGTCGCCGTTTATCCCCGCCCGATGGTAAACCACGCCATTTCTCTCATTTCTTTCAAGGCAGTCCAGCAAATCATCTTCTCCATATCTTCTTACAAATTCTGTGAAAGCATATGGTTTTATTTTGCTTAACAATCCCTTTCTGCAATTTTCGCTGCAGTCATAGCAGTGCTCCAGATTTTTTGAGACAGAACATTTCCTGTTTTCACACTGCTCTTTATCCGGACATTCCCCCGAGTTGCAGCCATTGCAGGTCACGTTTTCCGAACATAAGCAGCAGGCAAGCCCGCATCTCGCAATTCCTAATTCGCGCTTCATAATCCTCTCCTGATTTCTTTCCTTTTGTCTTTACCAATCGCATTGTATCAATCGTCTACATCAGCATATCTGCAATTTCATCAGTCATATAAGCAGATTCTCATCGCCCCACGCTTTCATGCAATCAAGGACAGACAAAAAGCTCTTGCCGAGATCGGTTAACGTATACTCTACCCGCGGCGGCACCTCACAAAAATCATGCCGGATAAGGAAGCCATCTGCTTCCAGCTCCCGGAGCTGCTTTGTCAGCGAACTTTCTGTGATTTCCCCTATCTGGCGGCGAAGCTGACCGAAGCGCCGGACATCACACTTCCCGATATACCAAAGAAGCTCTATCTTATACTTCCCTCCCAGCAATTTCTGCACCGTAGAGATCGTCCTGCAGCGATTTACTGCTTCTTGTGATTTTCTCACTTTTCCATCTCCTTCCCTTAACATCATACCCTATTTGGCATAAAAATTAAATACCACTCTGCAAACAAGTGGTATCAAAAAGGTACTGCAAAAAAGTACCGTACTTTTCTTTTTGGTGCTCTTTGCTATAATCATTCTAACGAGGCAATCATGTACGGGCCTGTCTCGCTGCCTGTACATAATATCATTTGGTTTGAGGTGGTTATTATGCATTACACAGGAACAATCTGGCGCCCGCCCTATGAAGCGGACTCGCTTCTTCTGGAAGTAACAGCGGGCTGCACTCATCATAAGTGCAAGTTCTGCACTCTGTACAGCGATTTGCCGTTCAAATTCAGAATGTCGCCTATGGAAAATATTGAAAGCGATTTGCTGGAAGCGCAGGTTCTGCGTACAAATCCCGGTTCCAGAATGTTGACACGACTGCAGGGAAAAGAAGATCCAAAGCCAATTCAGCGTGTTTTCTTAACCGGAGCCAATCCCTTTGTTCTGAAAACAGAAAAGCTGCTTGAAATCGCAGCTCTTATCCATAAATATTTTCCATCTGTGGGTTCCATCGGCTGTTTTGCCCGCATTACAGATTCCGTAAACAAGACGGACAAGGATCTGATCCAGCTCCGTCAGGCCGGTTACAACGGGCTTACGATCGGTGTGGAAACTGGAGACGATACGGCGCTGGCCTTTATGCGCAAAGGGTATACTTCCAAAGATATTCTGACCCAATGCAAAAGATTGGAACAGGCGGATATCGCGTATGGTTTCTTCTATCTGACCGGCATTTCCGGCAAAGGCTGCGGCGAAGCCGGTGCAAAAGCATCTGCAACAATATTTAATCAGCTCCATCCGTTTCTGATCGGTCCGAATATGCTGACAATCTATCCAGAGTCCGATCTGTACCGGGAAATCCAAAGCGGAAACTGGCAGGAAGAAAGCGAGCTTGAAAAATACCGTGAGCTTCGTACCCTTGCAAAACACCTGAACATATCCACATACTTTGCCGCAATGGGGGCTTCCAATGCCTTCCAGCTTGGGGGACATTTGCCGGAAGATAAACCACAATTATTGAAGACGCTTGATAAAATCATTTCCGAGGTCAGCGAAGATGACCTGCGAAATTACAGGAAAAATCTCCATCACCTGTAAATACAACAATCCGGCAGGAAAACTGTCTCCCTGCCGGATTATACTTTTGCAAACTGCCAGAAATTTGCTTCTGCCTTTCTTCAGGCTCCGCCTTACTTTTTACCGAAAATAAAGGTGAGAATATCCATCACTGCCTCCACAATCAGCGATACCGCGATAAAGGTCCAGAGAACCTCTGTGGAAGAAAATGGATTTGCCAAAACCAACGCGGCAAATACCACGGAAAGCGCCGCGCTGATCAATGCGAGAAACCAGTATTTCTGTTTTTGACGAAGCATGTCCACCGCCCACTGTATTTTACTGATACCGGATATAAAGATCAGGATGCCGTAAAACACGGTGATCAGCGGAAACGCAGCCAGAAACCAATCCGTCTTAAAGCAGCAAACGTATCCGATGCTTATGAAAAGCAGCCCCTTTGCCAGTCCGCTCTCCTGTGCGGCTTCCTCCGGCTGCGCCCGGAAATACCCGACAGCACTTCCGATGCCCAATATAACCATTAAAACGCCAAGCGTTACGATAATACCAGTGGTAAACCCTACCGGATTAATCAGCAGAAGAATCCCTACCAGTATCTCAATAATACACATTAAAAGACTTCCTCTTTTTACCCTGCTCATATTTCATTCCTCCATTTTTATTTTTATATATTACCGGTTGCTGCCAAAATAAACAACTGCCAGCATGCCCGGGCCGGTATGCGCACCTATGATCGGCCCGATATCGGCAATCATGATTTCCGCATCCGGGAATTGTCCGGCGACAGCCGATTTCAGCTGCTGTGCCCCCTCGGGGCAATCCCCGTGGCCGATAATGACCGTTTTCGCAATTTCAGGCGTCCAGCCCTGTTTCATCCTGGAAATCTGTGCGCTGATCGCCCGTTTTCGTCCGCGCGGTTTTTCCGCAACTGCCAATTGTCCCTGCTCGTCTACATGAAGCAGAGGCTTGATATTCAGAACGGTTCCGATTGCAGCGGCTGCGCCGGACACCCGGCCTCCATGCCGCAGATGTTCAAATGTATCAACCGTAAACCAGTGGCAAACCTGCATCCTATGTCCGGCAGCCCAATCGGCCAGTTCCTCCAGAGATAAACCCTCCGCCTGTCTGCGCGCCGCTTCATATACAAAAAGTCCCTCCCCGACAGAAGCGCACAGCGTATCTATGCAGACAATCTTTCTTTCCGGAAACCGCTCCCTTAAATGATCCGCACATAGCCGCACGGTCTGGTAAGTGCCCGACATTCCGGAGGTAAAGCACAGGTACAAAATATCTTTTCCCTCACGCAGACAGGGTTCAAAATTCTTGAAATAAATATCTGAATTTATCTGTGAGGTTGACGCAAAATTGCCTGCTTTCTGCAGCTCGTAAAATTCATGGGGAGAAATATCGCCGTCTGGGGCGTAGGAATACGTTTTTCCACCAATCTCAACCTCCATCGGAATGATTTTTACAGAGCCCATCCGGGAAAGCATTTCGGGGCTTAAGTCTGCGGTTGCATCCGTAAAAATCTGATAGGCCGGCATATCCTATTCCTCCTGTCTGCAGCCGCCGCATGTATCACAGCCGGACCACAGCTTGTCGGCAGTCGCCTTCCAGTTCTCCGCATACGGCGTAGTCTTATGGCACAGAGCCTCCGCACTCTCCGGGCTCTGGTAATCCGTGCTGACAGCGCCTGTTTCCGCAACCATCCTGCGCAGATATTCCGGATTTTCCAGCATCGGGCAGGGACGGAGCATATTTTTATTGAACGGCTGGTTATCGTGGTATGCCATAAACAGCGGGCTTTTCAGCGCATCCAGCAGAGAGACGTTATGGATATTGCAATTAGAATAATGGATAAATACGCAAGGCTCCACATCTCCCTTTGCATTGATATGTAAGTAATTGCGTCCTCCGGCGATACAGCCGCCCACATACTGCGCGTCATTCTGGAAGTCCATAGAGAAAATCGCTTTTGTCTCACGGAAAGCACGGATACGGTGATATACCGCTTCCCTCTGCTCCGGAGTCGGGAGAAGCTCTGTCACTGCGTCATTGCCCACCGGCATATAGTGGAAGAACCATACAAACAGCGCGCCGCTGTCAATAATATAGTCAAAAAATTCTTCGCTGGTAATATCGGCATAGTTCCGGCTCGTATAACAGGTAGAAATACCGAATGGCAGCTTATGCGCTTTTAAAAGATCCATCGCGTTCTTCACCTTCCGGTAAACGCCTTCGCCGCGGCGGGAATCATTTGCCTCCTCAAATCCTTCCAGGCTGATCGCCGGCACAAAGTTCTTTACCCGCAGCATTTCCTGACAAAATTCCTCATCGATCAGCGTACCGTTTGTGAAAGAAAGAAATTCACAGTCCGGATGCATCTCGCAGATACGAATCAGGTCTTTCTTTCGTACCAGGGGTTCTCCACCAGTATAAATATAGAAATAAATTCCCAGCTCCTTGCCCTGGCGGATGATGGAATCAATGGTCTCCAGGCTCAGATTCAGCCGGTTGCCGTATTCTGCTGCCCAGCATCCGGTACAGTGCATATTGCAGGCGGAAGTAGGATCAAGCAGAATTGCCCACGGAACATTACATTCCTCCCGCTCCTTTACCTCATGCTGAATCTCGCTGCCCTTTAAGCTTGCGTTAAAGAGGAAATTCTGAAAGAACGCCTTACGTACGCCGGGATCCAAATCATACATACGCAGGACGAGCTGATACCAGTTATTCTTTTCATCGATCACATTTCGGATAGCAGCGCGCTGACTTTCATACCATCCGTCCGGGGAAAACTGATCCACCAGTTTCATCAGCTTCGGAATATTTTCCTCCGGATTACCCTCCAGATATTTCAGCGCCTGGTTGATTGCAAATGACTGCATACTGCTTTTGATTGATTTACTCATAATTAAACGCTCCTTTATTTTCTATTTTTGCAGATTATAGTCGAAATTTCCCGCAAAGTCATTGGACGCAAAAACACACGCGTCCAATAATTTGACGCGCCGCCGGTTTTGTTACCTTTTGGGACGCCAGGCGATGTTTGTCCATTGAGGATCTGCTCTGCTTTGTATATTAATAATATGAATAGTATATCTATCGGAAGGAGCGCGAATATAAATGAAAAACAGCATGTCGCAGATACTGTTGCAGATGACAGTGAAAAATGCCCTGAAATCTATCAAAGAAGACCCGGAACGCGGAACACGCAATTTAGTTGATATGGCTCTGCAGTTCTCTGAGGGAAGATTCCAGCCTGTTTTTTTTAACGCTGTTCAGACCATGCTGCAAAATGAAAAGAGCCCCTATTACGATTTAGTACGAAATACCGTTTCTCATACGGATATCAAGCGTCTCTACACCTTTGGCATGAATCTGGGCTATCACGGCTGCACCGTTGGCGCCAGGCGAATCCGTGATAATGAAAAGAAATTGAACTGCAACATTCCCTGGACAATTTCCGCGCAGTTAGATATGGATCAGTTTAAAGAAAAAGAGCCGCAGTACCAGGCCATGATACGCGACGGAGAAAGTCTTGGAATCTATACATGGATGCTCTTTTGCCCGGAACAACCCTGGAAAGCGCTTACCCTTGTGGAAGAACATCCGGACAGCGCTTTCTGCCTGTTCTGTAATCCGGAGGATATGAACCCCCACTTTTTGGATGAAGCAGGCAATTATTACAATCTGATGCTTGTCCTGCGCTATGAGGAAAACGCTCCTGACAAGTACGCGCTGCTCCGCGAAAGAAACCTGCTCTACTCGGCGTGGTATCCCTATGGCCAGAAGGATATAGAAGCGATCATCAACGGGGATCTGTTTTACGGCATCCAGCAGAGGTATCCTGCTTTTACTGTGCTTCTTCCGAAGCAGGACTGTCCAAATGTGTGCCGGCAGCTTGCTTTTCAGACGGTAACACAGGCCCGTAAAGAACAGCGCTACAGCACAATTCTCTGGGACTTTTATGGGGACAATCGCTACATTGACACCATTATTTCCAATGATGCCTGCTCCGTCTGTTTTGGCAAAACAGGCGACCTGTACAGCTTAGACGGAAAACCTGCCCCGAAACGTCACAATCTGTTTCAAAATGAACTGACCGATATCCTCATATCTGCCTGTCCCAAAAAATAAGTGCCTGGCAGCGCAAGGCAAGGCCGGAAGGAATGTCGCTGCACTCCCTCCGGCCTTTAAAAAGATTATCATTGGTACCGGTACATTCTTGCTTCATATGGACGCAATTTTCTTTCATCCTGTATGTCCGGATAATTACATATTAAAAGTTCCTTCTCACTGCCGCCTTTCTCCGGCAAATCAAAAGCTGCCGTATTTGCGTAAAAATTGCAGATGACAAGCAATTGTTCTCTGTCCGCCGTTCTCGTATATGCGAAAATCTCTGGGTTCTCCGGGCAGACCTCCTGATAATATCCGGTTAAAAATACATCGTATGTCTTTCGAAGCCGGATCAGCCGCTGGTAATACCGGAACACAGAATCTGGATTTTTCTGCTGTTCCTGCGCATTAATCACCGTATAGTTCGGATTAACTTTCAGCCACGGCGTTCCGGAGGTAAATCCTGCGTTTTTGTCTTTGCTCCACTGCATCGGCGTTCTTGCATTGTCTCTGCCTTTGGCATATATGGATTCCATAATCTGCTCATGGGTATACCCTGCATGAATCCGCTCC
Source organism: Eubacteriales bacterium (assembly GCA_030524785.1). Taxonomy (GTDB): domain Bacteria; phylum Bacillota; class Clostridia; order Lachnospirales; family Lachnospiraceae; genus Marvinbryantia. The sequence continues at coordinate 25,046 of JAUNFZ010000010.1, read as the reverse complement.
TGATACATATTCAGAGTCTCGATATCCCGATATTCTTCCAGGGCGTACCTCACATTTGTCATTCCAAGTTCTTCGCCCTGATAGATATACGGAGTTCCCTGCAAACCGTATAAAAGCGTTGCAAACATCTTGGCGGATTCCTCACGGTACTTTTCGTCATTGCCCCAACGGGATACAATTCTTGGCAGATCATGGTTGCACCAGAACAGACTGTTCCACCCCGTTTGATACAATTCCTTCTGCCATTTTCCAAGTACCCGCTTCAGATCCTCAAGCCGCAAAGGAGACAGATCCCATTTCTTTTTTCCAGGCTCCTGATCAAGCTCTATGTGCTCAAACTGAAATACCATAGAAAATTCACTGCCGTCCGGATTGCTGTACAGCTTTGCCAGTTTTGTCGTCGCTCCCCAGGTCTCGCCAACTGTGATCAGATTTTTTCCCTGAAACACCACGCTGCTGAGTTCCCGCAGAAACATATGAAGCTTTGGCCCGTTTACTGTAATCCCCCGATCCGGCTCTTTGGCGATCTGATCAATCACATCCATCCGGAAACCGCCGATTCCTTTTTGCTCCCACCAGCGGATCATTTTATAAATCTCGGCGCGTACCTTCGGGTTCTCCCAGTTCAAATCGGGCTGTTTTCTGGAAAACTGATGAAAATAATACTGTTTCAGTTCCGGAACCCATTCCCACGCCGAACCGCTGAATATGCTCTGCAGCTCATTTGGCGGTTCGGATTCCGTTCCGTCCCTCCACACATAGTAATCATGATAGGGATTGCTCTTTGACTTCTTTGCCTCCTGAAACCATCTATGCTCGTCAGAAGTATGGTTTAAAACGAGATCCAATATAATCGCGATCCCTCTTTTTTTTGCTTCCGCGATCAGCTGCTCCATATCCTTCAGCGATCCAAAAATCGGATCAATATCCTGATAGTCTGAAATATCATATCCGTTATCGTCCTGAGGAGATCGAAAGACAGGGCACAGCCAAATCGCGTCGATCCCCAGTTCCTTCAGATAATCCAACCGGCTGATGATTCCGCAGATATCTCCATATCCATCTCCATTGCTGTCCTGAAAGCTCCTGGGATAGATCTCGTAGACGACTGCTGATTTCCACCATTCCATTTGCTTTTCACTCAATACTGCGTCCTCCTGCTATTGTTTTACTGCTCCTGATGCCACACCTGAAATAATCCATTTCTGGAAGAAGATGTATAGAATTAAAATTGGCGCCAACACCAGCAAATAGGAAGCAAACGCTAAATTATACTGGGTGTTGAACTGTCCCTGGAATACGTACTGCGCCAGCTGCAGGGTCTGCTGTTCCTGCTTGCTGAGCAGGATCAACGGCATCAGGAAATCATTCCATGTCCACATAAACGACAGAATTGCAACTGTGGCAGACATCGGCTTCAGGATCGGGAAGATCACATAGAAAAATATCTGAATCGGATTTGCTCCATCGATGGTTGCCGCTTCATCCAGCGCCTCCGGAACCGATTTTATATATCCTGTATACAGGAAGGTATTCATCGGAAGGCCAAACACAATGTACAAAAATGTGATTCCCACCACATTATCAATATGGAATGTGTATGCCTGCTTCACTAAAGGAAGCATTAATACATTAAACGGGATGAACATTGCGCTGATAAAATAGTAATACATCATGTTGAAGAAACGGCTTTTCTTCCTGTTTCTGGTAATTGCATAGGCGACCGCCGAATTGGTGATAACCGTAAATACCATATTGATCACAGTGATAAACGCCGTATTCATAAATTTCCTTGGATAATCTGTCATTTTCCATGCGTCAGAGAAATTTTCCCAGCGTATTTTTTTCGGCAGAGCCAGCAGGTTATTCATATCCGTGGGAGATTTCAACGCTATGATAACGGTAATATACAAAGGTAAGATAATCACAAAGATTGCAACCAGCGAAAGAACAATTGTGGCCGGCCAATTTACCTTCTCTTTTCTTTTTGTCGCTCCTGTCACTCTCATCAATTCACCTTCTCCTCACGGCCCTCTAATACCTTCAACTGAAAGATCGATATGGTTACTACTACGATGAACAATAGCACGGCATTTGCCGACTGATAGGCAAACTGCGCTCCCTGGAATCCCTTTTTATAGATCAGAAGGGATATGGTTGTCGTCGATGTCCCCGGACCGCCGCCTGTCATCGCCATAAACTGGTCAAAGGCCATCAGAAAGCCCTTCACGCAAAGCACCATATTTATTGTGAAAAACGGGGCAATCAACGGAAATGTAATCTTAAAGAATCTCTTTAATCCGATTGCGCCATCCAAATCCGCAGCTTCATACAAATCTCTGTCAACCGTCTGCAGGCCTGAAATATAAATCAGTGTATTGAATGCCAGGGACTGCCAGATCGTTACGATCAGCACGCCTATCCACGCATGCTTTGTTCCCAGTATGTTTACCTTGAGCGCCTCGATATTCAGGAACTCTCCGACCATCGGAACAAGATTAGCAAAAATAAAATTAAAGACATAACCGATGATCAGTACGCCAAGCATGTATGGCAGAAAATAAACAGCGCGAAGCAGATTCTTACCCTTTATCTTACTGTTCAGACCGCAGGCAAGCATCAGGCTGAAAATATTCACAAGTATTGTTGCAAAAAAGGCAAATTTAAATGTAAATAAGTATGATTTAATTACATTCGGATCCTTAAATATCTGCAAATAATTTCTCAGACCTACAAAATTCCAGTTGCCATACCCCTTCCAGTCTGTAAAGCTGTAAAAAATTCCCTGCAAAAAAGGAAATGTATGGAACATAAAGAACAATACTGCCATTGGGATCGTAATAATATAAAAAGCGATATTGATTTTTTTTCTTTTCATATTAATCTCCTTTGCTCATAAGACTGCCGCCGCTGCCGGCGGCAGTCTTACGCTGCACATGATACTTATTCTACATTTGCAACATCATACTGCTCATCACATGTCGCAAGCGTACTCTGTATGTTCTCCTCAAGATCCATTCCATTAGTTACATTTAATGCAAACTCAGAAAGAATTGACGCAAGGTCAAATCCGGACGGATAATAATGATCCGGGAAGTTGGATACCTTACCCTCTGAAATTGCAGCCTGAGCGCTCGCCACAGTCTCATTCGTCTGCTCTACACCAATCACTGCCGAGAAAGCAAACTGCTCGTCAATATACTGCTGTGCGTTCTCCGCATCAATCATGAAGGAAATAAATTCTTTGGCTGCCGCTTTTTTGGCGTCATCGGACTGGCTGGATACCGCGAGCAGTACATCGATGCCGGATGTGATGGTATTCTTCGATGCGTCATCCGTTGACGGGAATGCAAACATGTCCACATTCATATCCGCATTTGAATTCAAAAATTCCGGAATCGCCCAGTTTCCATTGATCATCATTGCCGCATTTCCTTCTGCGAACAGCTTATTTCCGTCGCTGTAGGTAGTGCCCATGTAATCCTTCTGCGCATGTTCAAGCAGATATGCGTATTTTTCAAGGATTTCTTCATGTGTTCCTACGAAAGTGGTATTGCCGGCCTTTCTCTCGTCCGTAAAGTTCGCCGCGGGAATCACGGGCGCCATAGAGTTCCATGGCGGGAGGCAGGTCCAGTTATCTTTGAAGGTTAACTCAAAGGGCTGGATTCCTGCCGCCTCCAGGGTATCCACCACCGACTGCAATTCTGTCCATGTCTCAGGCACTTCAACGCCGGCCTGCTCAAAAATGTCCTTGTTGTACAAAATTCCGGAAGCGTTTGTCGCGTAAGGAACACCATAAGCAGTTTCCTCTTTTTCCTTGTTTACATCATAAAGCATTTGCCAGTATGCGTCCTGGATGGAAGACAGATAATCCTCTCCGCTTAAATCTTCCAGTACGCCTGCACTCTGCAGCTCCGTATAAGTGGCATCACCGCCGCATGCTATAATGTCCGGAATATCGTTTTTCGTAAGTCTTGTTTTCAATACCGTTCCTGCGTCAGAAGGCGCTGTGATCGTGATCGTAACTCCCGGATTCGCCTCTGTAAATTTGTCGATCAGCCCCTGCAGGGTACTCACATTCTCAGATTTTGTGGAAAACAGCTCCAGATCCACCGCATCAGCCGCATTCGCGTTGACCGCCAGCATGCCTGTCACCATTGTGCCTGCCAAAAACAATGAAATTATCTTCTTTTTCATTTTTCTCTCCTTTTCTCTTTCTGATGTTTTACTGTACCCAGTGTTGCGCTACACTTTATGCTTTCATACTATGAAGTGTGTTTTAGTGTTACAATAGGTGTTTTACAACACCAACAAACAGTACAAAAAAGACACCTCATTTTTGTGTAATTTCAACAATAAGAGGTGTCTTTTCTCATCAATACCAATTTATTCAGATCAATTTATTCAATTCTTTGCACACTTTCGCGCAGGATCAATTCCACCGGAAGCTTGATATTTCTTGGCGTGTCTTTCTCTCCCCGAATCAGTTTCATCAGCTTCTCAACAGCTACCCTGCCCTTTTCTGATACATATTGACGTATCGTGGTCAGACCGGGCTGACACTGCTTTGCGAATATGTTGTCGTCAAAGCCTGCCACCGATATATCCTCCGGCACTCTGATCCCCTGCCTGTGAAATGTTTTAACCGCGTCAGCCGCATAGAAATCCGATGCAAAGAATAGCGCCGTATACTTCTGCAAGTGCTCCCGGCAAAACTGACGGAGCATCTCATTTCGGACACTTTTTTCATACGGCAGGCAATAATAGTCGCCGCCGGGGTATCCGTTTTCCGACAATGCCCTGCAGTATCCCTGATAGCGCCAGTAATCGACTCCGACCAGCTTCTCTCCGTCCGCCAGAAAAGCGATCCTTTTGTGCCCCTGTCGGATCAAAAATCTGGTCATCTCGTATCCGCCCTCAAAATCCTGCAGCCCCACATTATCATATCCGTCGTCCTTATCCGGAAAATACGTATCGATATACACCATCGGTATTTTTAGAAACTCACGGATTTTCGGCGCTTTCCACGGCGGAAGACCGATCAGTATGATCCCCTCCACATTCCAGGTTGATGCCAGGCGGACAGTTTCCTCCGCGCTGCCGGAGGTATAGAGCAGCATATAATATCCTTCACGCCTGATTTCCGTCTCCAGTGCTCCGATAATTTCTCCGAAAAACGGATTTTGAACGGTATTCACCCTCTCCCGGCGTTCAAAATTCATCACTACAGCAATCAACCGGGAACCGCAGTTTCCGATCATTCTCGCCCCCATATTCGGAGTATAATGATTCTCCTCCAGCGCGCGCTTTACCGCCTCGTAAGTCTTTTCTGACACTTTCCCCGTTCTTCCGTGCAGAACATTTGCAACCGTAGTCGGGGAGACTCCCGCCAAAGCGGCTATTTCCTTGATCGTTATTCCCACACCTATATCCTCGCTATCCTATCCTTTATCTGCCTTTTCCTGATTTAATTCTTTATTCAGCGCCTCGGCTCCATGCTGGACAAGGCGCAGAGATCTGGCGACAAATTCATCCGGAGGCATACAGTTTTTGTCCAGCAGCCACCGCTCTACGGTACCGACGACAGCATCAGTAAAGAAGTTGAGTGCAAACTCATCCGCATCATCGCCAATCAGATCGGCGAGCCGGATCTTTAAGATCGCCATGATATATTCCCGGAAATGCCCGGAAAAAGAATTTTGCCCCTCTATCTTCAGCGCCTTGCGGTAAAAGGATCTGTTTTCGTAAAAATAATCGCAGGCCGCCTGAAATATTTCTATCCTCTGGCCCTGTTCGCCGGCTTTGGAAAAATTCTGGACAAAGGATATGATCTCTGTGTCAAATATCCAGTTCAGAAGGTCGTACTTATCCTTAAAATGATAATAAAAGCTCTTTCGGTTCATGCCGCACTTCTCACAAATATGCGCCACCTGTATTTTGTCAAAAGGATATTCCTCCATGAGTTCCCGCAATGCCAGAGCCAAAGCCCGCTTGGTTATATTTGAATCAGCCATCACGCACCTCCCGTTCCTGATGTCAGCCTGAAATTACATGTCAACCCTTCTGTCAAAAATTCCTTGTTAATCCTTTGCTAAAAAGGATATCATAAGAAAAAAACGACTTCAACAAGAACCGGAAAATATTTTGCAATTTTTTTTGCAATATTTGAGAAATATTTTGGGACAAATCGACTTTCACGTCCCAAAAAGTAACGAATTTCACCCTGCGGGAAAAAATAGGACGCAATGCCCCCCGCGGTTAATGACCTTTTTCAACAGTAACTGTATAATTGCGTCAATATCAATATTGTATGGAGGCTAGATAATGACCCGGAAAAATAAAATGATAGAACTAAAACCGGAAACCGCCGTGTTTCTTCGCCATATGGATGAAAGGCTTGTTTCTTATAATATTGAAATGGCGGAGATTACCGGCGGAACATTCTGGAAGGAATATACCCCCGAACAGATTGCCGGCACAGAAGTCTTCCCCGGAATAAAGAGTATGCAGGAAATCACAGAAACAGAAAAATTGATGCAGTACTATCCACCTGTCAATCTGTATAATAAGCGTCTGCGTGCGCTGGCCAAAGAACTTAGCCCCGCATGGATCCGCGTATCCGGCACATGGGCCACAAAAACATATTACGATTTTGAGGATACCGGAAAAGTACCGGAAGGATATGAAAATCTGCTGACGAGGGAACAGTGGATCGGCGTTCTTGATTTTGTAAAATCCGTGGGCGGCAGACTGCTCATTTCCGTCAGCAACTGTATAGGCGACCACCCGAATGGCAGTCCCTTAGTTCTGACGCAGGCACAAAAGATTTTCAACTTCAGCCACAGCTACGGCGTGGATATCGACGCCGTAGAATTTATGAATGAACCGAATATGCTCTCCTTATCCGGCGCGCCAAAGGGATATACCGCTGCCGATTATGCCAGAGATCAGGATATCCTTTATACATGGGTTCGGGAACATTACCCCAACTGTCTGCTGGCAGGTCCATGCACCACCGGGGATCCCAAAATCAGCGCCGACTGCGGCGGATTTGGAGCCGGAATCAACAAAATGATTAAAGCCTGCACCACGCAGGAGCTTCTCTCCGGCACCAATACAGAGCTGGATGTGTTCAGCTACCATTGCTACAACGGCGTCTCAGAGCGTCTGTCTTCCCTCGTGCCGGAGGCGCACTGGTCTGATAACCAGGCCCTCTCAAGAGATTATCTCTTTATTGCGGCCGATTATGCTAAGGCCCATATTCCCCTTCGGGATCAGTATGTACCCGGCGGCCAGATGTGGGTGACGGAAGCCGGCGACGCGGTGGGCGGAGGCGACACGTGGGCTTCCACTTACCTTGATGTGTTCCGCACCCTGAATGAGCTTGGCAGTTTTTCAGAACTTACGGACGGCATAATTTTCCACAATACGCTGGCTTCCTCCGACTATGGATTTTTGAAGCATGGGACATTTGAACCGCGTCCTGATTATTTTGCTGCGCTTCTCTGGAACCGGCTGATGGGTTCAGCCGTGTACCAAAAAAGCTTTTCCGGCTCTGACGAAATTCCCGTATACTGCCACTCCCGCAGAGACGGCAGCGATGGATTTGTTTATTTAATCATCAATCACACGACCGCGGACACAGTTGCAGTTCAAATACCAAAAGCAGCCGACTGCTATATGCTGAGTGCCGAACAGATACGATCAGATACCATGAAATTAAATGGCCGCTGTCTGAACTTGTCCGAAGCAGGCGATCTGCCGGAATTAAAGTCTGACCGCCTTGAGGCAGGAACCTTCCTGCTGGCGCCAAAAACCTGTGCCTTCCTGGTACTTTGACCATAAATTTCCGAAAGAACGTGCTTTGCACATCTTTGCGGCTGGAAAAGAGCTGCCGCTTATGCAGAATGGATGGAGAAAGAGATATGTTTGACACTTCCGAAAAACGCCACGCCGTCGGAAAATGGATCGTTGGCGTTATAACCTGCTGTATCCTGATCTACCTTAGCTTCGGCCATCTCGCAAGTATTGCCGATGCATTGACTTCCCTGCTCAATATCGTCAAGCCTCTCTTGATAGGCTTTATCCTTGCGCTAGTTATCAATGTGCCGATGTGTGCCATTGAACGCTGGCTTCGCACAAAAACGAAGCTAAAAAGGGGGATCCGACCGCTGGCAATGATACTGGCTCTGATTCTGATTATCGGGATTTTCGTAGCGGTCGCCGTCCTCGTCATTCCCGAACTGGCAAAAGCCATAAAGCTGCTCATCCAGATTTCAACAGATGGACTTGATCATCTCGCCCAAATGGAGAGAAACTCTGCTTTCCTGGAGAACCCTGTCGGGAAATTTATCTCCCAGATAAATATTGATTGGAATAATGTCAAAACACAGCTGGACGCATGGTTCAAGAATCAGAGCGGCGCCCTGGTAAACTCTGTAGTCAATTCTGCGGGAACTCTGATCGGCAACATCGTTTCTTTCTGCATCGGCTTTGCCTTTTCCATTTACATTCTGTCCGGCAAAGAAAAGCTAAAGCGCCAATTTCTCCGGCTTGTCCGGGCATGGCTTCCCAAAAAATTTGGAGAATCGCTGATCCACATAGCCTCTGTCTGCTTTAAAACCTTCCGGCTTTTCATTGCAGGGCAGGCAACGGAGGCCATTATTCTCGGAACCCTCTGTATGATCGGGATGGCTGTCTTAAAAATCCCCTACGCTCCTATGGTAGGCGCATTGGTTGGCGTTACTGCACTGATCCCGATCGTGGGTGCTTTTGTCGGCACAATCGTCGGCACGATTATGATCATAACGGTGAATCCCTTCAAAGCCCTCGTATTTGTGGCTTTTCTGCTGATCCTGCAGCAGATAGAAGGGAATCTCATATATCCGAAAGTCGTGGGCTCCAAGATGAATCTACCGGCCATGTGGGTGCTGGCCGCCGTTACCGTTGGCGGGAATCTTGGCGGCCCACTCGGTATGCTGCTCGGTGTGCCACTGGCATCTGCACTTTATACCCTGCTTCGCGAAGCGACGGAAAAAAGAGAAATTATTTTATCGCATTAAAGGCCGCATCAAGCGCCGCAATCAGATCCTCCGCCTTTTCAATTCCAATAGAGAGCCGGATTGTATTCGGCTTAATGCCCTGCTCCAGAAGTTCTTCTTCCGTGCACTGGCTGTGGGTGGTGGTTGCCGGATGTATCACAAGGGATTTCACATCCGCCACATTTGCCAGCAGTGAAAAAATTGCCAGATGATCGATAAACGCCTGAGCAGTTGCTGCATCTCCCTTAATTTCAAAAGTAAAGATAGAGCCGCCGCCCTGGGGCAGATATTTTTTGTACAGTTCGTGGGTCGGCTCGCCTGCCAGAGACGGGTGATGCACCGCCTCCACCTGAGGATGGCTGTCCAGATATTTTACAATCCTTAACGCATTGCTCACATGACGTTCCACGCGCAGCGACAGGGTTTCCAGTCCCTGCAGGAATATAAATGCATGGAACGGAGAAAGCGTAGCTCCGGTGTCCCGCAGGAGGACGGCACGGATGTAGGTGACAAACGCTGCCGGACCGGCTGCTTCGGCGAAAGAGACGCCATGATAGCTTGGATTTGCCTCGGAAATCCAGGGATATCTGCCGGACGCCTTCCAGTCAAAATTCCCGCTGTCTATAATTACACCTCCGATGGCTGTGCCGTGTCCTCCAATAAATTTTGTAGCAGAATGAACCACAATATCAGCACCATATTCAATCGGCCGAATCAGATACGGCGTGGCAAAGGTTGAGTCCACCACCAGCGGAATATGATGTCTGCGGGCAATCTTTGACAGTTCTTCCAAATCCGCCAGATTCGAATTTGGGTTTCCCAGCGTTTCCACAAAAATTGCCTTTGTATTTTCTGTGATTGCCGCCTCAAAGGCGCCTTCTTCCTCCGGATCCACAAAGGTTGTCGTAATATTGTTCGTCAGAGGAAGCGTATGCTCCAGCAAATTGTAAGTTCCTCCGTAAATTGTTTTGGAAGCCACAATATGTTCCCCCGACTTTGCCAGCGCCTGAAATACATAAGCGATGGCGGCTGCGCCGGAGGACACTGCCAACGCTGCCGTTCCTCCCTCCAGAGCGGCAATCCGCTGCTCAAAAATATCCTGCGTCGGATTTGTCAGTCTTCCATAAATATTACCCGCGTCCCGAAGACCAAAACGGTCAGCCGCATGCTGTGAATCGTGAAATACATAAGAAGTTGTCGCATAAATTGGAACTGCCCTTGCGTCCGTCACCGGATCTGCCTTTTCCTGTCCAATATGTAATTGTTTTGTTTCAAATCCCCAGTTTTTAGAATCTCTGATGTCAGCCATGTTTTCTTCCTCCCGATATAATTTTCTGTTCTGTCTGTTTGTATATTCATACTATCACGATAGGTTTACTGTGTCTAATATATAAAAAGAATGTCCGGCTATAAATTCAATTTATAACCGAACAGAATATTTATCATATACAGGAGCCATTTTCCGGTTTCGTCCGCATCCTTCTGCGCTCAGACATGCAGACAATCTTTCAGTTTCTTCACATAAAGTTCTCCCATCTTACTCAAAATCGTATTCTTTCTGACAATATATCCGATTTCCATCGTGCTGTTCGGATTCTGTTCGTCATCCCGAAACGGAACCGTAAGATAATCACTGCCGTTCAATTCTTCGCATATAATTCCCGAGCAGAGGGTATACCCATTCAGCCCCACCATGAGATTCAGCATAGTAGCACGGTCGTTTGCCCTGATTACCTGTGAATACTCATTAAAAGACAAAATTTCTTCCGCAAAATAAAAAGAACTGTTGTCGCCCTGCTCAAAGGACAGGCAGGGATAATCTTTCAACTGCTCAAAACTTATGGACTCCTCTCCTGCCAGCGGATGATTTTTCCAGAGATAAACGTATGCCTGGCAGTCAATCAGATGATGAAATTCAAGGCCGGCAGATCTTAAAAGCTTTTCTATGGATTTCCTGTTAAAGTCGCAGAGATACAGCACCCCGATCTCACTTTTCATCGTGCTGACATCGCAGATTACGTCTACTGTCTTTGTTTCCCGGACAGCAAATTCATACTTGGACATGTCAAACTCTTTTGCCATATCCACAAAGGCTTTCACAGCAAAGGAATAATGCTGCATGGAAACTCCGAATTTCTTTTTGTAAGTTCCGCCTTTTCCATATCTTTCCAAAACGCTTTCATACTGACCGTAAATCTGCCTGGCATAAAGCAGAAATTCCCTTCCGTCATTTGTCAGCGTAACACCCCGGCCGCTTCTTAAAAACAGGGTGATTCCCAGCTCCCTTTCCAGCTCTTTCACCGCGCTGGTCAGGGAGGGCTGAGATACGTATAATTGTTCCGCCGCCTTGTTAAAAGACTGTGTTTCCGAGATTACTATCATATAATGCAGCTGTGTCAGTGTCATTTTTTATGCTCCGGAAATCTTAAATCTGTAGTTTTTATATATTGCCATTCTGCACAATTGTGCCATTTAGCTAACTTTTTGTGCCTCTTTTGGAATTTTGCCGTACAGCAACTTTTTCAGCTTTATTATATGACTGGCCGTACAGCGATGTCAACAGCGTTTATGTACGGTGCCCTCTCCGCACTTCTTTGCTATGCTGCTTGATTCATCTGCTGTACGTTTCTGCTATGCAAAAGCCAATTCTCAAGCGAGGGCTTCTCCCAGCTTTCGGCACGCTTCCAAAGCCGCATCTTCCGGAGTTTCCTGGCAGATGACAGGCTCATGAGCCATCACAGCGCCATCCTTTTTGCACCGTTCCTCCCAGTCACGCATCCATTCGCCGTCGCCCCATCCGTAGGAACCAAAGAGAGCGATCTTTTTCCCGGAAAGCTTGTCTTCACACGCGGTGAACATCGGATCAAATTCATCCTCCTCCAAAACTTCCGCTCCCATCGCCGGGCAGCCAAAAGCAATCGCATCATATTCGTCTGCCTTTTCTGCCAAAAAGCCGGATGTCTCCATCAAATCTACCTCACAGCCCACATTCTTTGCACCTTCCGCAACTGCTTTCGCCATCATCTCCGTGTTTCCTGTACTGCTCCAATATACTACTGCTATCTTGCTCATGCTATAACTTTCCTCCTTATATTTAGTTAGTTTTGACTAACTAAATATAACCTATTTCCTTTTCTCTGTCAAGCAGTTTTATCTTCCGGCAGTAAATTTGTCATGCTTTGCAGACTGATCATCAGAGTGGAAAGATTGTGCAGCATCGCTGACGCAGCAGGAGTAAGGAGGCCTCCCACACCGCAAAGAATCAGCGCTGTGTTAAATCCTACTATTTTAAAATAATTCCTGTGTATCCGTTTCATCAGTTCCTGACTTAAATATTTCAGGCGCACAATTTCATACAACTCATCTGCTGCGATCGTAATATCCGCAATCTCTCTCGCCAGTTCTGCCCCATCGCTGACAGCAATGCCGACATCAGCTGCAGATAATGCCGGTGAATCATTGACACCATCTCCCACCATCAGAACCTTATGCCCTGCATGCTTCTCACATTCCACATATTTGGCCTTATCCTCGGGCAATACTTCTGAATAGTATTCGTCTACTCCTACCTTTAGGGCAATAGCCGCCGCGGTGCGTTCGCTGTCGCCCGTCATCATAACAATCTTTTTTAATCCGGCTTTTCTCAGTTCTTTTACCACATCGGCGCCCTCTGGACGCAAGGGATCCTCAATGCATATCACAGCTGCTAATTTACCATCTACTGCCATATACAGATGAGAATATTCCTCCGGCAAAGCCTCAAACTGCAGCCGATATTCTTCTGGAATCACACTCCCCTCGTCATCAAATACAAAATGATAACTTCCGATAATCACTTTTTTCCCGCTTACCATTGAGGAAATACCATGGGCTACAATATAATCCACTCTGGAATGCATTTCCTCATGATCCAGTTTTTTCTGCTTTGCTGCCTGCACCACAGCTTTTGCCATAGAATGAGGAAAATGTTCCTCCAGGCATGCCGCTGTACGCAAAAGTTCATCTCCGCTCATACTGCAGAAGGGAACTACCGCTTTTACCACGGGCTTTGCTTTTGTCAGCGTTCCTGTTTTGTCAAAAACAATTGTTTCGGCTCCTGCCATTGCCTCCAGATATTTGCCGCCTTTCACTGTAATATGATAACTGCCGGCCTCCCGGATCGCAGATAATACGGAAATTGGGATTGCAAGCTTCAGTGCGCAGGAAAAATCTACCATTAAAACCGCCAAAGCTTTCGTCACATTTCTGGTAAGCAGCCAAACCGCTGCTGTCCCTGTCAGCGTAACCGGAACTAATCTGTCGGCAAGACGGCCCGCTTTTCCCTCTACCGAAGACTTCAGTTTTTCTGATTCCTCAATCATCGTGACAATCTTCTCATAACGGGATGCACCGGAAACATTCTTCACCTGAATTGTGATCTCGCCCTCCTCTAATACGCTTCCGGCATACACATATTCATGCTCTTTTCTGTGTACAGGAAGCGGTTCTCCTGTAAGAGAGGATTGATTCACCATCCCTTCCCCAGCAGCTACAATTCCGTCAAAGGGAACAACATTTCCCATATATACAACAACAAAATCATCCTTTTTTACCGCAGAGGCATCCACCAGAACTTCCTGTCCCTCTGTTTTTACCCATACCTTATGTATGTTTAAAGCCATACTGCGCGCCAGATCTCCCACTGACTTTTTGTGAGTCCATTCCTCCAGCGTTTCACCAATTCCAAGCAGGAAAATAATAGAACCGGCCGTCTCAATATCCCCCCGCAGCATGGAAACGCCGATTGCAGCGGCATCCAACACAGAAACTTCCATTTTCCGCTTTGCCAGACTTTTCAGACCGGCGCCAATATATTTTACGGATTTTACCGCAGTCCATACCGCGCGAACCGGAAATGGCAGAAACAGCTTGCTGGCGCAGCGCCATACTGCCTGTCCCACCAGTTTTTCCTGATATACATTATTAAGCTCCCGACCAGAATTTGTAAGAATCTGTTCCGGTACTTCCACAGACGTATACTGAAATTTTCTCAGGGCCTGCAGCATAGTTTCTCTGTCAGACTCAAAACAGATGCTGGCGTCCGCCGTCCGTTCATAAACTTTTGCTTTCGTGACATACTGTAGCGTATTCAGATAATACAGCAGCGTATCCGCCTCCCGGACGGATAATCGGGCCTGCTCCAGATGGATACGGAGCCTGCCCGGAATTTCATGCTTGATTGCAAATTTCACCTATTCTTCCTCTTTTCCGCCGTCTTCGCAGCCGCATGCCGCATCTTCCTCTGCCGCACGCATTTCATTGATGTGCTTTGCCTCCGCCAGAATATCTTCTGCATTCTCCTGTACGGTTTCCGCCGTCTTCATCACGCAGTCCTTTATACGAAGCGCTGCTGCGGTACAATTTGTATAACACTTTTTCGCATCGCGGCCGGAAAGCAGCTTTATCCCCGCTGTTCCAAATAAAATTCCTCCGGCAAATAATCCAAGACCTTTTAAATTTTTGTTCATTTTAACCTACTTCCTTCCAGTTCTTTTTATTTGTGTTTTTTCCCAGTATAAAACAACATTACCAGACATACTGCCATCGCCCATGCCCAAAACCTGTGCTGCTTCATAAAATCACCTCCCGCGATACAGCCCTGCAGTCCAGACTGATAAAAAGGTTGTCTGGTTAGTGGTATCTAACATGGTTAGTATAACCTAATTTTTCTATTTACGCAATCCCAAATTTGATAAAGCAAACGTCCTAAGGCCATAAAAAAAGACTGCCGGGCGCCTCCATTTGCTCCCTGCAGCCTGTATCTATGCATTTTTTATCAATTGCTCATCATTCGTCTTCGAATCAGAAGATACGCCGTTACCACCATGGTTCCTGTCAGTATCCAGGTCACCGGATATACAATCATCAGGCTTTCAAATGTTCCTTTTACTCTAAACACGGTATAAATCCACATAATCCGAAAGCCGCAGGAACCGATCACCGTCAGAACAGCCGGCAGCATAGAATGTCCCATTCCACGCAAAGCTGCTCCCGCCACCTCATACGTTGCCGGCAGAAATGCCAGGCTCTCTACCAGGCGAACGCGCATGACTGCATATTCTATGGCGGCCGCATCTACCGTATAAAAGCGGACCGCGATCTCTCTCAGGAGTACGAATGTGGTACACATAGCACCTGAGATGACTATGCCCATTCCCAGGCACAGCCGAAACACCTTTTTACAGCGTTCATACTGTTTTGCCCCAATATTCTGGCTGGTGAATGTCACAGCAGCCTGGCTGAACGAGTTTACTACATAATAGGTAAAATATTCAAAATTGACGGCGGCGGCCGAACCGGCTACCGCACTTGAGCCAAAACTGTTGATGGCTGTCTGAATACACACATTTGACAGCGAAAACACCGTACTCTGCAGCCCCGCCGGAACTCCGATCTTTATCATCCTGAAAAGGTGAACTTTTTTGATCCGTATTTTTCTGATTTCAAGGCGTATGGGATCGTCTTCGTTCAGCAGAAAATAAAAGACCAGGCCAGCGCTGATGCCGTTTGAAATCACCGTAGCGATACCGACGCCGTCTACGCTCATGCCGCAGACAACCACAAAGAAAAGATTCAGGCATACATTCACTATCCCTGAAAGAATCAGGCAGTACAGAGGTCTTCTCGTATCTCCCACGCTTCTTAACACTGCTGCTCCAAAGTTGTAAACCATCAGAAAAGGCATACCAAGAAAATAGATGCGCAGATACAGCGACGCAAGTTCTATTACGTCAGAAGGAGTATTCATAAGCTGAAGAATTGGTTTCGCCGCCAGAGAGCCAAGTATCAGAAGAAAAACACCGCTGAAAAGAGCCGTTGCCATTACAGTGTGAACTGCCTCGCCCGCCTCTTTCGTTTTTCTTTGCCCTATGTAATTTGCTATCACCACGTTTGCGCCTACGGAAAGCCCGACAAACAGATTGATCAGAAGGCTGATCACTGAACTGTTTCCGCCCACCGCCGCCAGTGCCTGGCTTCCTGCAAACCGCCCTACTACCGCCACATCTGCCGAATTAAAGAGCTGCTGCAAAATGCTGCTGGCCGCCAGGGGAAGCGCAAACATTAATATCTTCCCCATCAGTGGCCCCTGCAGCATATCTATCTGGTTGGTACGTCCCGCTTTTCCTCTGTGCTCTGTCCTTTTTTTCATGTCACATCACTTATCTCTTTTGTATTTCTTCTGTAAATTTCCAACATTCCCTTCAAGAGCAGATCCCTGTCCAGAATCACTTCCCGCTCGCACAGAGGGGCTACCTTGTCCGCCAGACCGCCAGTTGCCAAAACAGTTGTTTTCTGTCCCAGCTCCTTTTCGATACGTCCGATAATTCCGTCCATAGCGGCAGCATTGCTGTTTAAAATACCGCTTTTCATGCAGTCAATGGTGTTTTTCCCAATCACCTTTCCCGGGCTTTCAAGGCCCACGCCCTGCAGCTGAGAAGCATGAGCCGTCAGGGCATCCAGAGATACCTGAAGGCCCGGATAGATCATTCCGCCGATGTAATTTTTCTTTTCGTCGATTACACACACTGTAGTGGCCGTCCCCAGATCAAAAATAATCTGCGGCACCGGATAGTGGGTGATCCCGGCAACTGCGTCGGCAACCAGATCGCTTCCAAGCTGTTTGGGAAAATCCATCAGGATATTCAGGCCCGTTTCCATGCCGGGCTTTACTACCATAACGCTCTTGCGCAGAATTTTCTGAGCGGCCGTCTTAAGGACATTCGTAATCTGCGGCACTACAGAACAGACAATGCCGCCCTCGATTTCGTCAGGCGCAATCCCGTAAATATCCAGTACATTCTTAATATCAATAGCATATTCCAGTTCTGTGCCTGTCCGGACCGTTGTAACACGTTCGATAAAATACGTCCGCTCCCCATCAATTCCGCCGATCACAATATTTGTGTTTCCTATATCAATTGCCAGAATCATACTTTCCTCCGAAATTTCCTACGCCGGCGCAGCATCTGCACCGGTTCCTTCTTTATATTTTCCTGCACTTCTGCCTGTGCAGGCTGAAATTTCTATTTCAGCCTTTGCGCTGCTTTACATTTCTGCCTGCACCGGCTCAGATTTCTGTTTCAGCGCAGGTATAAATCTGGCTTTATACAGCGCAGCGCCCACCGCGCCGGTCAGAATCGTGGAAGAAATCATCTCGCATACTGCGTTGACGCCCACAAAGGTGCAGATAAATACAATAATATTCTTTCCGCCCATCAGCCCCTGTACATATTCTGTATTTCCATACAGTAAGACAAGCGCCAGCATAAAAAATACTGTATTGAAAAATGCTGAGCAAAAGCCGGTAACGGCACAGGCCGTATATACGTTCAGATGTTTGCGTGCCGCGTTAAACACATAGCCGATCAGCAGGCCGTCCAGAACACGGGGAACAAATCTCTGGACGAAGGCCAGAAAGGGATTAATCTGAAACAGGGCCACGCCCATTGCGCTTGAACCTCCGATGCCAATGCACTGCAGAAAACTGGTGATGCCAAATACGCCTCCGGCAACTGCTCCTCCCACCGGTCCCAGGACAATCGCGCTGACGGCGACCGGTATGACGTTAAAGGTGATAGCCAGAGGGCCGATATTCAGATACCCCAGCGGAGTGTACGCCATCAGTAAGAGAAGCGCCGTCATCAGGCCCAGCATTGTAAGCTGCGTTGTTGAAAAGTTTCTGTTCATGTTGTTTTCCTCCTTGTTATTATTCCCATTTGGGATACAATACGGTGATGGAATCCGCGGTCTCCCGCTTATCCTGTCAACAAGTTACTTTTTGCCCATCAGGGCAATGATTTTATCCAGAATGTGTGCGGCTGTTTCCTCCTTGCCAAGCAGAGGGAGTGAAACTTCCTCATCCTGTGTAATCAGGGTGACGACATTTGTATCTGTTCCAAATCCTGCGCCTTCTGTTTTTAAACTGTTGGCTGCAATCATATCCAGATGTTTTTTCGTCAGTTTATCCCTGGAATTACCGATTAAATTCTCCGTTTCCATGGAAAAGCCGCAGAGGAACTGTCCCTCTTTTTTATGCTCTCCCAAAAATTTCAATATATCGTCCGTGCGCTCCAGAGGAATGGACAGATTTTCTTCTGATTTTTTCATTTTCTGTGCGCTGACCTCGGCTGGACGGTAATCCGCCACTGCCGCAGCCTTGATGATAATATCCTGAGTCGGTGCCAGTGCGGTCACCGCTTCAAACATTTCTCTGGCTGTGGTCACAGAAATAACCTTGGCAAACATGGGCGGGTCAAGCGCCGTTTTGCCTGATACCAGCGTCACCTCGGCTCCTCGAAGTACCGCAACCCTTGCAAGGGCATATCCCATCTTTCCTGAGGAATGATTTGTAATATAGCGTACCGGATCAATCGCTTCCTGTGTGGGCCCTGCCGTCACCAGGACCTTTTTCCCTGCCAAATCCTTTGGATAGGCGACCTCTCTTTTTATATATTCCAGCAGCGTCTGCGGCTCCGGCATTTTTCCCGCGCCAGTATCTCCGCAGGCCAGATACCCTGATGCGGGAGCAATCACCTCCCAGGCGTGCCTTCCAAGGATCTCAAGGTTTTCCTGCAGGATCGAATTTTCATACATATTCGTATTCATCGCCGGAGAAATCAACTTTTTGCATTTGCATGCCATTGCCGTAGTGGTCAGCATATCGTCTGCGATGCCATGGGCCAGCTTGCCGATAATGTCTGCGGAGGCCGGAGCGACCATCAAAAGATCTGCCTTTTTGGCGATGGACACATGCTCCACCTGAAACTGAAAATTGCGGTCAAACGTATCCACCAGACATTTATTGCCGGTAAGCGTTTCAAAGGTAATCGGATTAATAAAATTGCAGGCATTTGCTGTCATCAATACATGCACGTCTGCGTGAAGCTTTTTCAGCGCGCTGGCAAGGTATGCAATCTTATATGCGGCAATACTTCCGCTTACTCCCAGAAGTACAGTCTTTCCATTCAGCATGTCTCATCCTCCAAAAAAATATCTCCGGTATGGTTACCAGAGATATTATAAGCCCACAGGGCCAAAAAACGCAACAGATTTTCATTATTTCTTCATCTTTGGCTGGCAAAAGAGACTTGCCAGGTAGGAGAACACAAGCGCTGCCCCGATGCCTGCAGCTCCGGCCGTAAAACCGCCCTTAAAAACGCCCGAAAATCCTTCCTTATCGACGGCTTCTTTCATTCCTTCCCAGATTACATTTCCAAATCCCAGCAGCGGAACGCCGGCGCCCGCCCCCGCAAATTCCTGAAAGGGCTTATAAATTCCCAAAGCGCCCAGTATGGTTCCAAGCACTACGAGAATTACCATAACGCGGCCCGGCATGAGCTTTGTCTTCTCCAGCAAAATCTGCACAAGCGCACAGATCAGGCCACCTACCCAAAATGCGTTGATATAATCCATAAAATACCTCCTTGCTGCGCCCTGGCGCAGCGGCTGTTCGGTGCAAGCACAAGTGGACACAGACCTTTTGACACTGTAATCCTATTAGCAATGTTCAATGATGACTCCGTGGGCGATACCCGGCACGCTCTGCCCTTCATTGAAGCTGACGGTGGAAAGCAGCGCCCCGGTGGGTACAAACAATACCCGTTTCCAGACGCCCCTGCAAATCTTTGGCAATATCATAGCCGCCAGGGTTACGGCGGAGCAGCCGCACCCGCTTCCGCCCGCATGGGTATCCTGCTTTTCGCTGTCGTAAATTTCGATCCCGCAGTCCATATGAACGCCGGAAATATCAAAGCCTTTTTCTTTCATCAGGTCAATCAATATTTTTTGTCCCACACTTCCCAGGTCGCCGGTAATAATCCTGTCGTAATCCGACGGCTGCCGGTTGAAGTCCATCAGGTTCTGATAAATGGTATCGCAGGCGGCAGGTGCCATACAGGCGCCCATGTTCAGGGAATCCTTTACTCCGAAATCGACCACCTTTCCCGTGGTAATCCCGGCAATTCTTGCATGACCGCCCTTTTGTGCGAGGACAAAAGCTCCGCTGCCTGTAACTGTCCAGGTTGCCGCCAGAGGCCGCTGGTTTCCATAAGCCAGCGGAAAACGAAACTGCTTTTCCGCACTGGCAAAGTGGCTGGAAGTTACTGCCGCCGCGTAATCTGCATATCCCGCCGCCACTGTCATTGCCGCCAGCGACAGTGATTCCCCGCAGGTGGAACAGGCGCCGTACAATCCAAAAAGGGGAATGTTCAGCTCCTCCACGCCAAAGGACGTGGCGATCAGCTGGCCCAATAGATCGCCTCCAAACAAGTAACGAACCTGCGCAGGCCGCACGCCGACATTTTTAAGGGCAGTCTGTATGGCTTCGTTCTGCATGGTACTCTCCGATTTTTCCCAGTTGTCTTCTCCAAACCGGTCATCCTCACATATGATATCAAAGGAATTTCCCAGGGGCCCTTCCCCTTCCTTTTTTCCTACCACAGAAGCCGCTCCGATCACATGGGGCGCTTTCGTAAACTCTATGCTCTGTTTGCCCATCCTCTGCGTTTCACCCATAGTTTTCCTCCAAGTCTGAATCTTTCAAAGGTTTGTCTCCGCAGGCACAAGTGGACACAGACCTTTTGACACTGTAATCCTACGACACAAAAAAAGAGACAACCGCCTTTTGGCATTATTGTCTCTTTTTCTACTGCATTTTATTCATTTCATCAAACTTTATCTCTGTCCTTTATCGTAAGGAATACCCTCCGCCTTGGGCGCTCTGGATTTCTGGGATGTGAAGGCCAGAACCAGCAAAGAGATAATGTACGGCAGCATATTATACACTGTGCTTGGAAGTTTCAAGGCTACCAGCGCCGGGAACCCGGTATATACGTTGGAAAGCGCACGAAACAGGCCAAACAGCAATGCCGCCACGCCAATGTTCAGCGGTTTCCACTGGCCGAAAATCATAACTGCCAGTGCCAAAAAGCCAAATCCGGCCACACCGTTTTCAAATTTCCATTCGCTTACGCCTGCGGTAATGTAGACAATACCGCCCAGGCCGCCCAGCATACCGGAAATCAGCACTCCGGCATAACGCATCTTATATACGTTGATGCCCACGGAGTCCGCAGCCTGGGGATGTTCGCCGCAGGCCTGAAGGCGAAGACCAAACCTCGTTTTGTACAGCACCACATAGGAAACTACCAGAACCACCGCCGCAATCAGCATAAACCAGTTAAATTCAAAACCGCCGATTCTCACCAGGAATGCTTTTTTGCTCTCGATATATGCGATTGTGGACGACACATTATCTTTATTTTCCGCCATATTGATGGCTCTTACAATCACAACCGCCGCCGCTGTTCCCAGCAGATTCAGGGCTGTGCCCACCAGCGTCTGATCTGCCTTGAAATTAATCGCCGCCACCGCCAGAAGGAGGGAATACAACATTCCCACCAGAACTGCCGCAGCAATTACAAGCACAATCATTACAATCGCCGGCACGCCCGCCGGTACAAATTTCAGCATTAACGCCCCACCGAGAGCGCCCATAACCATAATTCCCTCAAGGCCGATATTAATTACGCCGCTGTGCTCTGAAAAACATCCTCCGAGAGCCACCAGAACAAGAACAGAGGCAAAAATCAGGGTATATTGTATCAAAAGCAGCATTTATGCCTCGCCTCCTTTCTGTTCCTTCACCATGCGTTTTTCATCTCTTTTATCCAGCAGCCGGTTCAGCCACAGCTTGAAGAAGAACACAAAACCGCACAGATAAATAATCAACGCGGAAATCAGATCTGAGATCTGAGCGCAGTACATGGACTTGTCCACGTAAGCTCCTCCGCTGGTAATGTGCTGAATAAAGTAGGAAGAAAAAATTGTTCCGATGGGATGCAGTCCGCCCAGGAAAGCCGCTGCTATGCCGTTGAAGCCCATCCCGGGAATACTGGTCTGTGTGACCGCCCACTGTTCCACCCCCGTCAGATAGAAAAATGCCGCTCCCATGCCTGCCAGTGCTCCTGAGATCACCATCGTAAGAATGGTATTATATTTCTCCCGCATGCCGCAGTACCTGGCCGCCTGCTTATTCAGCCCTGTGGCTTTCAGCTCGTAGCCAAGCTTTGTCTTTTCCAGAACAACCCACACAAGCACTGCCACAAGCACCGCCAGAGGCAGCGCGATGGTTACGTATTTATTCTTTGCAAACAGCGCCGATAATCCCAGAGAAGGAATCAGCGCTTTCGGATTCTCCGTGGAAAGAGCCGCCGAATAAGGGCTGGAGGGATCTTTTACCGCGGACAGAAGCATATTTACCATATACAATGCAATCCAGTTCAGCATGATACAGGAAATAACCTCGTTTACATTGCAGTATGCCTTCAGAATACCCGATATAGCTGCCAGCGCCGCACCCACGAGCACCGCCGCAAGAATACAGATATACCAGGGAAGCTTCCATGCAAGAGCACAGTACAGGCACGCGCCCGCCCCCGCCACATACTGTCCGGCAGCTCCGATGTTAAAGAGCCCTACCTTGTAGGCAAAAAGCACAGACAGCGAACACAAAAGCAGCGGAGCCGTCTTTACCAGTGTACTTCCAAAATACTGCAGCGCTTTTACCTGGGTGGGATAATACATAAAGTTTTTCAAAATAGAGATAATAGCGTCCCATGCCCCCGCCGGATTAATCAACAAAAGCACAATATATCCTATCAAAAGGCCGATCACGATACATGCCAGTGATGCAGCCAGCGACTGAAACGCGCCGTTTCTCAGGAGGCTCTTTTTTCCATTTTTATTCATTTTGCCGCCTCCTTTCTCTTTGCGCCTGCCATGTACAGGCCGAGCTCCTCTACCGTTACTTCTTTCGGATCAAATTCTCCGACGATCTCTCCCTCGTACATTACCAGAATACGGTCGGAAACATTCATTACCTCGTCCAGTTCCAGGCTTACCAGAAGAACGCCCTTTCCGGCATCTCTCTGCGCCACCAGCTGGCTGTGAATGTACTCAATCGCTCCCACATCCAGACCTCTTGTGGGCTGGACTGCAATCAAAAGCTCCGGATTTTTGTCGATCTCCCTGGCGATAATCGCTTTCTGCTGATTGCCGCCCGACATAGACCTGGCAAGAGTAACCGGTCCCTGGCCGGAGCGCACATCATACTGTTCAATCAGGCGTTCCGCGTAAGCGCGAATCTCTTTCTTCTTTAAAAAGCCGCCCTTCCCGGTAAACTGGGGCTCAAAATATCTCTGAAGCACCATATTGTTTTCAAGCGTATAATCCAGCACCAATCCATATTTGTGGCGATCCTCCGGGATATGGCTCATCCCCATCACAGAGCGCTTTCGAATCGGCGCATGGGTAATATCCTCGCCATTTAATTTGATTGTGCCCGATTTCAGGGGTTCCAGACCCGACAGGCCGTATACAAACTCCGTCTGTCCGTTGCCGTCGATACCTGCAATACAGACAATCTCGCCCCGGCGTACCTGCATGCTGACATTGTTGACCGCATTATTTTTATGGTGTTTTGAGGCTACCGTCATTCCCTGAACCTCAAGAACAACGTCGCCCGGCTTTGCTTCTTCCTTTTCCACTGCGAAATTTACATCCCGCCCCACCATCATGGCGGACAGCTTTTCCGGTGTGGTGTCCTTTGTCTCCACCGTCCCCACATATTTTCCCTTGCGGAGCACCGTACATCTGTCGGAAACCTGCATAATCTCCCCCAACTTATGGGTGATGAACAAAATGCTCTTTCCCTCCGCCGCGAGATTTTTCATGATCGTCATCAGTTCCTGTATTTCCTGGGGAGTAAGCACCGCAGTAGGCTCATCAAAAATCAGGATTTCATTATCGCGGTACAGCATCTTCAAAATCTCTGTTCTCTGCTGCATACCCACGGTAATGTCCTCCACCAGCGCGTCCGGATCTACCTGGAGACCGTACTTTTCGGAAAGCTCCATCACTTTCTTTCTGGCTTCTGCCTTCTGAAGCAATCCCCGCCTTGTCATCTCTACGCCAAGAATAATATTGTCCAGAACGCTGAAGCACTCCACCAGTTTAAAATGCTGATGCACCATTCCGATTCCCAGGTCGTTGGCGTCGTTCGGGTCTTTGATTTCCACCTTTTTTCCGTCTTTCCGAATCTCACCCTCCTCCGGCTGGTACAGTCCAAACAGAACGCTCATCAGCGTTGATTTTCCTGCCCCGTTCTCACCGAGAAGCGCATGGATCTCACCTTTTTTTAACTGCAGGGTGATATTGTCGTTTGCTATAATGCCCGGAAACTTTTTTGTTATATTGAGCATTTCAATAGCATAATTCTCCAATGTTGCCTTCCCCCTTTCTCTCTTTCGCATATATAATTTATCTTATCATATATTTCACAGAATTTAAAGCAAAACTCCATAAAAGTTGTGCATAACATACATCCCCGGAGTGTTTTTTCTATAGGAAGTCCATCCGGATTTCCTATAATTGATATGGAAAAAGGACCGGCAAACAGCCGGCCCCTTTGCAAAGCATAGTTCTTACTTATTTAATATTTCCAAGATCGTTTACAGTGATCGCTGTCTCCGGCATTGTCTCAATACCGTTGTCAACTGTCACATCACCAGCTACCATAGATGCAACCAGCGCTTTGTAGTCGTCCTCTGTGAAGGTGTCGCACCACTGTGTGCTCTCGATCGGGAGCTGTACGTAATTTTCTTCCGGATTCTCAGATACCAGACCAAGATTGTCGATCTTGCCTACATACTGATCCCATGTGCCATCCAGAACGATGGCGGAAAGCAGTGTGTTTACCGTCGGTGCAAGACCCTTCATTGCTGAAGTAACCGTCATGCCCGCGCCGTATGCGTCAATTACCGGAGCCTGATCGGAGTCAACGCCGATTACCTTGCCGCCAACCTTTGCCGCTGCCTCAGCCGCAGATGTGTAGATGCCGCCGCCGCAGGCGAATACTACTTCTACGCCGTTGGTGGAATACCAGGTATCCATCGCTGCTGTGATATC
>JAUNFZ010000009.1 GCA_030524785.1 Eubacteriales bacterium | reverse complement strand
AGGAGTAAATTCCACCGCATAAGCGGGCGGTGGAATTTAAAATTTCATTTTAGGAGTAAAACAGAGGAATTCTATATTATACATCTGTATTTGAAATTATGTTATACTTATGGTATAGTTGTAGTGGCTTTAAAGATGGATTATTTTGAAGGACGGAGGATGCTGTATATGAGCATAATGTCGGTGGTATTGCCTGCTTACAACGAGGAAAAAATGATTGCAAAAGCGGCGCAGGTGATCGGAGAAGTACTGAAAAATGCCGGGATCAGTTATGAGCTGGTCTTTGTGGACGACGGATCAAAAGACGCCACATGGAGGCAGATAGAGGAAACGGCTGCTTCAGATTCTCATGTGACAGGCGTGCATTTTTCCAGAAATTTTGGAAAAGAGTCCGCCATGTTTGCAGGACTTGCCAATGCAAAGGGCGACTGCTGCGTGGTAATGGACTGCGACCTTCAGCATCCGCCGGAAACGCTGATAGAAATGTACAGGCTCTGGGAGCAGGGCTATGAGGTTGTGGAGGGAGTGAAGCACAGTCGCGGCAAGGAAAGCGCCATGCATAAGGCCAGCGCGGGGCTGTTTTACAAAATCATTTCCAAGGCAGTGGGAATCGACATGTCCCGGGCTTCGGACTTCAAACTGATGGATCGCAGAGCAGTGGAAGCCCTTCTGGAGATGCCGGAACGAAACGCGTTTTTCCGGGCTCTTTCTTCCTGGATCGGTTTTAAGTCCACTTCTGTGGAATTTGACGTGCGGGAGAGGGAGGAAGGCGAATCTAAATGGTCCACGAAATCCCTCATCAAATATGCCATTACCAACATTGTGGCTTTTTCCTCCGCGCCCATGCAGTTTGTCACCTTTGCCGGCGTGGGAGTATTTCTGCTGGGAATTTTGCTGGGAATCCAAACGCTGGTAAAATACTTCGGCGGTCATGCGGTGGAAGGATTTACCACGGTGATTCTGCTGATTTTATTTATTGGCAGCGTGATTATGATCAGCCTGGGCATTATCGGATATTATATATCCAAGATTTATGAGGAAGTAAAAGGAAGACCGCGGTATCTGATCTCGCGGAAGATAGAGAGCAGGATAGAAAAGCAGGAGTGAAAATGGTGCTGGTATATTGGGTAACCACTAAGGGGTAATCAGCTTCTGCTAATAGCGATTAAGAAAAAAGCATATTCGCAACGCCAATTCTCCGCCCAGCGATGGGCGGAGCCTTTTTCTAAAAAGAAGGCGTTTGGCCCAGATAAGAGGAGAAGCAGAAGAACCGGTAAAAAGGGTGAGCAGAC
Source organism: Eubacteriales bacterium (assembly GCA_030524785.1). Lineage (GTDB taxonomy): Bacteria > Bacillota > Clostridia > Lachnospirales > Lachnospiraceae > Marvinbryantia. Next base: position 54,103 of record JAUNFZ010000009.1, on the reverse strand, counting down.
GCTTATTATCTGGATCCAACAATGCAGCGTATTCTTCTGCAAAGCAGTCCAAAACATAGTGATTTTCCTTCATAGAAGAACCTAGAATATCATGAAAGAGCCAGTGGTGTATCAGAGAAAAAAGCTGCTTATTGCTGGCGGTGACAGCTTTATCATGACGGCGATAATATGCTGCTATGCGGGGATCATATAGAATTTTTCCGCAGGCAGCGGCAATTTTCTGTACCCAGCCATCGTGGGGGAGTCGTTCACGGCTGGACGTGGAAAGGGCCATTTGGCGCAGGGTATCGTTGATTACGATGGAAAAACCAAAGGCCGGAGTATAGAATAGGACGTCTTTTAACGTGATCGGCATAGAAACTGCAGGCGCAGGATGCAGTGGATTCAGGTCGGCGTCGCAATATTCATAATTACAGAAGTAAAGAACAGGAAGCTGCTGGTCTTCTTCCTTCAGCAAGGAAACGGCATTTTCCAATTTGTAAGGAAGCCAGACATCATCCTGATCACAGAAAGCATAATAATCGGCAGAAGCACATTCGGACAAAAGCACCCAGAAACTTGCCATATATCCCAGATTTTTCTTTTCAGGATTAGGAATGATGTGCATACGCTCGGGATACTTTTTCTGGTAAGCGTTAAGTATAGTCGTTGTATGATCGGAAGAACCGTCATCCCTGACAAAGAGAATAAAATTTTCAAAAGTTTGCGCAAAAATACTGTCAAGCTGCTGCTCAAGGTATTTTTCGCCATTATATGTTGAAAGAAGGATACATATTACAGGTTTGGATTTCATAATAATCTCCTTATGCGCCTGGTTGTTATGACTGCCGAATTGGCTGATAAGTATTGCCTGTGGCAGGTCTTGGGCTCTGGGTTATTTTTTCTTGGTCAGTTTATAGTAACGAATTCCGATCAGCTGTGTAAACCATTTGCGAAACCAGGGACAGATGCGGGTGATACAATTTAATATGTGATAGCAAAGCAGCTGCAGTTCTTTTCCGGGGATAAGCGCTTCCTCTCTCCAGGGCGACAAAGCTTTATAATGCTCATATACCTGACGGTAAAAATTCCAGTTGCCGCGAAACCAGGGACGTTCTTCCCCCAAAAAGTGAATAATAGATGGATGCTCTAAAATCATGCGGTATTCTTTTGCGCTGGCGCAGTAATAGGCTGGTTGGTAAGTCTTTATAAACCAGCGCGGAAAGTAGCGAAGCGCCGGGGATAGATTATAGCTGTGGGACAGCGGGCAAACGTGTCCACGACAGCAGTGATTTAGAATATCCTGATCATTATATAACAATTGGCCGTTCATTTCTTCATAATAAGAAATAAACTGTCGTGAAAGATGATGCCTGCGCCAATATGCCAGATGGATTAAGAGAACACCACAGTTAAAATACGTATCCTGGGGCGAAAGACCAAGCGCTTTCTTTTGAGCAGGCGGCATACAGAGCTCGGGAACAGCGGCAAAAGCGGCATTTTCCAGAGAAACATCTTCAAGGTTACGCAGACTGCCGTGTACAATCGTATCGCAGTCCAGATAAAGTATGCGTTCTAAATCGTCTGGCAAATATTCTGCCAGCAGAAGGCGCGCAAGAACAATTGGATGAAAACCTGATGTATCAAAATGAAAAGAAAACAGTTCTTCATATCCGGAAATATCAATATAGGATATAGTGCGCTTATATTGCCTGGCAAGATGAGATAATGTCTGTTGGTTTTGGGGACAAAGGTCGGAGGATAAAATGTATATATTTAGCTGCAAAAGATCAGATGTATTTTCTAAAAGCGACAGCATGGAAACTCCAAGCAGAGATACGTAGGAATCCGTGGCGATATATATAACATTCATAAAACATAGTCCTTTTCTAAGAATAAACTCATTATAAACGAAAAGAGCGGGGAAGTAAACCTTGTGTTTTGCGGAAAATTGTGATAAAATTTATAAGATTTATATGAAGATAGAATCCGGGCAAAAGGAGTGTATTAAGTGAGAATACTGTATTATGTGCCGGGTATACCGCCTGCAATGGGAGGAGGATTGATTAAATATGCTCTTGACCTTGCAAGAGAAGAAAAAATGCTCGGAAACAAGGTTTTTTTACTTTGTCCGGGAGGAAAAAATAGTTTAAGAAAGAGAATGTCCATCACAAAGCGTGGGGAAATCGATGGGATTGATTTATATAGAATTGGCAATTCACTTCCTGTACCAATAATGGGTATAAAAAAACCTGAGTTATTTATGGAAATGGGGGATTTGTCGGTCTATATTGGATGGCTGAGAGATATTAAACCTGATATTATCCACTTACACAGTTTTATGGGAGTTCATAGGGAATTTTTAATAGCTGCAAAAATGCTAATGGTACCTATTACGTATACGGTGCATGACTATTTTGGAATATGTCCTAATATTAATTTATTATGCGATGGGACATTATGTGTAAATCAAAGTGGAGAATTATGCGGAAAGTGTTGTAGGAACTCCGCGAAGAATGAAAAATTAGAGAATATTTTAGGAAAAATATATTTGAGCTTAAGTAAACAAAATGGAGCAAAAGCAATTTTGCAAAATGAACGAATCTTAAGGTGGATGACAAAAGTAAAGAAAATGGGAAATTCCCGTCCGCGTAGAGATTTATTGCCAAAGCAGATGGAGGATAATAAAAGTTTTTTTGATTTGAAAAAATACTATGCAGAAATGTTTGAATTGGTAGATTTGTTTCAATTTAATAGTAGACAATCAGAAAAAATTTTTAAAGACAGCATAAAGATATCATATGGATGCGTGATAGATATTACACATAAAGATATTAGTGATAAGAGAATGAAAAAGAGCTTTGGCAATGTTTTAAGGCTTAGTTATTTAGGGACTTTAAGAGAGATTAAGGGCTTTCAGTTACTGAAAGAAAGTCTAGATCAATTATATTTGAATAGAAAAAATTTTATACTAAACGTGTTTTTTTCGACAAGACAGGAAAATGATGCCTATATTCATTATCAATTGCCATATTCATATGATCAATTGGCACAAGTAATGGAAAATACGGATTTATTAATAATCCCCAGTATTTGTATGGAAACGTTTGGATTGGTAGTGAAGGAAGCGATAAGTTATGGGGTGCCATGTGTCCTGACGGAGTGTGTGGGAGCGAAGGACTGGGTGAATCAATTTCCTGATATCTCTATGGTAATACCCTGTACAAAGGATGCATTAGTAAATGTATTGAAAAAAATATATGATAATAGAGAATTATTGAAAACTATGAATGAGCATATTTTAGAGATAGATTATGATTTCAGCTTTTTGGCGCATGTTCAGAAAATAAATATGTTATATTCGTCTATACGAAAGGAAAAAACATAAAAATATGGTTCTAAAGTTTTTAAAAGATATTTTTATAGAAAGAAAATTAGTGATGGAACTAGCTAAAAATGATTGTAAAGCTAGATATGCATCTTCTGCATTAGGTGTTGTATGGGCATTTTTACAACCGCTGACCACAATATTTATATTTTGGCTAGTTTTTCAAATGGGATTTAAGAATGGGCCAATTGATGGAATACCATTTGTTTTGTGGTATATTCCGGCATATTTATGCTATACATTTTTTAATGAAGCATTGTCGCAAAGTACAAATAGTGTCATTGAGTATGCATATTTGGTTAAAAAAGTGAATTTTAAAGTAACAATTATTCCTGCGATAAAAGTGATATCAGCAGGATTAATTCATATGGGTTTTATAGCATTTATTTTCTTTATGTGTATAGTATATCAGGAACCAATTACATTGCATAGTATTCAGATTATATATTATTTTACAGGAATGGTATTATTTCTGTTAGGAATAAGCTGGCTTTGTGCTGCGGCAAACGTATTTGTTAGAGATACATCAGGTATAGTCAATGTTGTTTTGCAAATTGCTTTTTGGGCATCGCCCATTATTTGGAACGCGAGACAAATACATCCGATTGTTCTGCAAATCTTAAAATTGAATCCATTGCTTTTTTTCTGTGAAGGATATAGAAATTGTTTTGTATATCATCAATGGTTTTGGGAGGATTGGGGCTATAATATTTATTTTTGGGTAATTACATTATTAGTTTTATGGTATGGCTCAAAATCCTATTATAAACTTTCACCATATTTTGATGATGTTTTATAGATACGAGGTATATGCGAATGGACACTAATACAGTGATAGAAGTGGAAAATTTGTCAAAATGCTATAAATTATATGACAAACCATCAGCTAGGTTGAAAGAAATTATGCTTGGCTTTTCTAATGTTCAGTATAAAGAGCATTATGCAGTTGATGGATTGTCTTTTAGTGTTACGAAAGGTGAAACATTTGGAATAATTGGAGATAACGGAGCTGGTAAATCTACACTGCTTAAGTTGATTACAGGGGTGACACAGCCTACGTCAGGAAGTATGCTAGTTAGAGGCAAAGTGTCCGCGTTGCTGGAATTGGGCGCAGGGTTTAATAAAGAGTATACGGGAATAGAAAATATATACTTAAACGGTTCAATGATGGGAATCGATAAACATGAGATGGCAGAAAAGGCGAAAGAAATATTAGATTTTGCAGACATTGGCGAATATGCATATCAAAAGGTTAAGACATATTCAAGTGGTATGTTCGCACGTTTGGCTTTTTCAGTGGCAATCAATGTGAAACCGGAGATCCTTATTGTAGATGAGGCGCTAAGCGTCGGGGATGTTTTCTTTCAGAATAAATGTTTTAAAAAATTTGAGGAGCTTAGAAAAAAAGGCGTTACTATACTGTTTGTTTCTCATGATATTGCAACTGTAAGACAGATGTGCAGTAGGGTACTCTGGCTTGAAGCCGGAAAACTAAGAATGATAGGAGATAGCGTTTCAGTATGTAATGCTTATACGAATAGTATTTATGAAAGGACACCTGAGGCGATTATTAATGAACTAGAAAGAAAAAATGATAATGAATATGGGATAAACTATTTATCTATAAAGGACTATCCTGAGATTCATTATACAGAGGAAAGCATATTAAATGATGATGTGCAAATAGTTTCTTGCTATATTGTAGATGAAAACCATAAAGTAGTAACGGAATGTAAAGTCAATAAAGAATATATTTTTAATATGGTATTTCAATCAAAAAGAAAAATAGCACAATGTATGGCGGGATTTGTTTTAGAAACAAAGAAAGGCGTATGGCTAATCAACGTTAACAGCGGAATGTGTGGGAAAAAGACATCTGTATCAGTGGAAAAGGATAGTATAAATAAAGTTACTTTTAAATTTAGGATGCCGGCATTTATGAGAGGAGAACACGTAGTAGGATTTGCTTTGGCAGAAGGAACTATGGAAAATTATAAAATACTAACTTGGCTATATAATGTACTTGCTATAACTATTGTAAATGAAGGAAACAATAGTGGAATGGTAGATGTGGATGCTGAAATCAAATGGTATAGGAACGGAAAAGAATAGATGATAGACAGGAGAAATTTATGAAGATTACTGGTGAACGGTTTGTGCCGGGATATATGCAAAAACATTCGGAAGTTGAGCATATGCATAGATATAGTATGCTAGAAAATACGGTAAAGAAAAAAATAGTCTTGGATGCTGCCTGTGGAAGCGGTTATGGGACAAACTTAATAGCACAAAGCGCAAAAGAAGTGTATGGATTGGATATAAGTAAAGAAGCTTTAGACTACGCGAATGAAAATTACAAAAAGGATAATTTACATTATCTGCATGGTAGTATTGAAAGCCTACCGTTTGAAGACAATTTTTTTGATGTAGTTATTTCTTTTGAAACGATTGAACATGTTGATGAAAAGATACAGATGGCTTTTTTAAAGGAAATAGTCAGAGTACTAAAGAATGATGGTATACTGATTATGTCTACTCCAAACAAAAAAGTATACACAGATGATGCCCATCAAGAAGCCACCGAATGGCATGTGAAAGAATTTTATGAAGACGAGTTTCATGATTTTATTGAAAGTCGTTTTCAATATGTGACATACTATGAGCAATTTATAGCTAAAGCATCTCATTTGGTGAATGATGAGAAGCGCAGCTTTAGTGCATATAATTATGAGAATAGAAATAAAGGCAAATTTATCATTGCAATGGCTAGCAATCAGAAAATTGAGAAAAGCAATAATTTGAATTCGTTGTATTATTATCCAGATGAATATGCCAGAATAAATGATACTATTCAAGTTTATTATGGAGAAAAACAGAATGAGCTGAATGAAAGGGATTGTATTAATATTGAGTACTGTAATGGTGACTCTAAAATTGTAAAAAGGGTAACGTTAGATGGAATAGCTGTACGGTGTATTAGAATAGATCCATCGGAAAACAGCTGTTGCTTAAAGATTGGAAAAATTGCGTTCAGGAAACCAGGGGAAGACTGGCAAGAGGTTTTGTTCGATACAAATGCGGATGCTATGGAAGATGACGTGTATTGCTTTTATCACAGGGATCCGCAAATTATAATTCAGTTAGCAGAATTGACCACAGTGCAAGAACTCTTAATGGAGTTTGAGATTTTTAATATTAATCAGGACATTTATACTCAATGGAAGAAAGAAATAAATGAACGAAAAAAGTTGGAACAAGAGTTAGCGGTTGTTTCGGGTAAAAAGGAATTTATTCAGTTATATTATGGAGACAGCTTGGATGAGATAAACGAACAAAATAGAATAGATATAGAATACGATGCTACCGCGGGAAAAATTGACAGAAAAGTAGACCTGGCAGGGATTCGTGCGGCGATTATTCGCCTGGATCCTTTGGAACACAGGTGTATTTTAAAAAACATTTCCTTAAGGATTAAAGCAATGGGCAAGAAAGAGCAAGAATGTGAATATTATACTAACGCAGATAAAATGGATGGGGAATATTATTCATTTTACAGTGATGACCCGCAGATCATAATAAAATTGCCTGCCAATGATATATTAGATTATGTTTCTTTTAAATTTGAAATAGTAGATTACAATATGGATATATATAGAATTTATCAGGAAGAAAAGGATGAGAATGAGGAATATAAAAGAAAAATAAAGGAAATAGAATCGAAGTTAAGCCAGGCGTGTAATGAGGAAACTTATCTTCAAGTATATTATGCAGATGGCAGAGAATTAATATCTGAAGAACAGTCAATGATAGAGGTTTATGATAGGGGAAGCAAAAGAATAAAGAAAAGAATTGCTATGAATGGTATTTTTACAAAATGTATACGTATTGATCCCGTAAATGAAAATTGCCGGATAAAGATTAATTACGTGAGAGTAAAGATTGCTGATGCGGAAGAACAGACAATGCCATTTGTTACGAACGCGGATCAAAAAATAGATGAGATATTAGTTTTTTGGCATAAGGATCCACAAATTATAATGGAATTGCAGAAAGCTAGTATAGTTGAATATATAGACATTGATTTCGAAATAGAATCTATCGGGGAAGACCTGTATCCAGTTATTAGTATGCTAAACAGCGAACAGAAGCTATTTTGAAAAATACCATAATGCCCCAAAATACGATGTAATAATGAGTGAGGAGGTTCACATGCATTTTTATACAAGCGTTAATATTAATTATTTACCCAAAGCACGGATTTTAGCAAAATCTGTAAAAGAATATTGTAAGGATTCAGTGTTTTCGTTGATTTTTTCTGATCAGTGGCCGGAAGAAATCAATCCAAAGGCAGAGCCGTTCGATGAAATTATAACAATTGATAAATTAGGAATACCAGTGGGAAATTTGGATTTTTGGATATACACGCATACTGTTGTAGAGTTATGTACGGCGGTTAAAGGACAGGCATTGGTTAATTTCCTTGAAAATGGTTCTGATAAAGTTGTATATTTGGATCCTGATATTGCCGTATTTAATGATTTGCATGAGCTGGAGCAAATGTTGGATAGATATTCAGTTATACTAACGCCCCATGTGACAATTCAAGAAAAAGAAAAAGCAGCTATTATGGATAACGAAATATGTGCGTTAAAACATGGCGCGTATAATTTTGGGTTTTATGCAGTTAAAAATGATGAAAACGGATGTGCTTTTGCGAAATGGTGGCGTGATCGGCTGTTAGATTTTTGCTTTGATGATATACCGAATGGAATTTTTACAGATCAGAAATGGGGAGACTTGGCACCGTGCCTTTTTGAAAATATTTATATAACGAGGGATCCAGGATATAATGTTTCCACTTGGAATATTTCTAATAGAACTATTTCAAAAACGAAAGAAGGAATTTATCTTGTGAATGGCGTACCTTTGAAATTTTATCATTTTTCCGGATTTGATTCAGGTGCCCAAGCGGATATGTTAGGTTTATATGCAAAAGGTAATAAGTGCTTATATGAATTGAGAAAATGGTATATCAAGCGACAAGAAGAAGAAGAACAGGATAAATATGCTCAATATCCGTCAAAATACAATTTTTATGATAATGGAGAGAAAATTACAAAGGATGAACGTGAATTATTAAGAAAGCGTTTGGATGTATTGGAATATTTTGAAAGTACGAATCCATATAAAGTGGAGCAGACTAAAAGCTATTATCGCTGGTATAGAGCAGAAATTGCAGCGGATTCAGGCGATAAAACAGATATGGAGAAGCTAAGAGAAGAAAATACCAGGTTAAAGACAGAGCTATACCAGATATATGGTTCAAAGTCCTGGAAGATTGTTCATGCATTAGCGCAGAGCAAATTTGGGAAGTGGCTGTACACGATATACAGACGTGAGTAAGGGGTTATAATGGAAATAGAAAACCATGTACAAAGATATCAACTTATATGGAATTATTTGAATTATAATAAGAATACAATAGCAGCGTTTGAAGCGTTGGTACGATGTACGGGAGAAATATGTGAGAAGTGTTTCATTGTAGGAAAACAAGAAGATTATGTGAAACTGTCTGAAAAAAGGAAAATCCCCAATTTTTGTGAATTTGTTTCTATAGATATGCAGGACAGAGATCAGGTTATATGGGATTGCTTGAAAAACAATCCCATAGATAGCATAGTTTTAGATTCTAACATCTTTGCGTCAAAGGGCTGCATAGAGAAATTAATAAATTTAGCATATAGTGGCAATACAATTTTTGTTACTGTTCCGGTGGAAGTGAAAATAGAGAGTGAATTGGGAGCGGAGGAATTAAGCAGATTATCATTACATGGTGTCAAGAATGTAAAGAAAATAGTGGAATATCGAGATCGCCATTGCTTTTGCTTAAAGGCTAATACAATATTAAAGCTGCAAAATAAGCGGGAGGAGATATTTTCAGAATTGCCAGAAATTGTACGGATGATGGGAGGAAGAATTGCGCAGGAAAGCAATACAATTGTTGGAAATGTTTGCGGTGGGCAGAATAATGTAGAAATTGTGCAACAGATGCACCTTTTAAAAAAAATGAAATTGCATAATGGAAAAAAGAATATACTGTATTTTCTTTTGGCTGATTTTCAAGAGGATGCATGGAATAATATGGGTGGGACTCAATTGCATGTAAAGGATCTGGTTTCTGGCCTGAGGGATCAATATAATATTGTAGTTGTTGCCCGAGACAATGAATATTTACGTGTTACAGAGTATGTAGATGACGATAAACTTATGTTTAAATACTATATTGGACCTGTGCCGGAGTATAGTATTTTTTATGATCCTGAATGTGCCATGCTGTATCGTATGATTTTGACAGCATTTTGTATAGATATTGTGCATATACATCATACACTGTGGATGACGCTTGATATTTTCACAGAGGCAGAAAAGTTGAATATACCAATAGTGTTTACCATGCATGACTATTATGCAGTCTGTCCTATATTGACGATGGTTAATTCCGATGGTATAGTTTGTACAGAACGTGTAATGCATAGTGAATGTGCCGAGTGTTTACTGAAACAAAAAAATATTAGTAAAGACATAGATTATATAACTCTCTGGCGAGAAGAAGCGCAGTGTGCTTTGCGTAAGTGCGCCAAAATTATTGTGCCTTCGGATAGCGTACGCGCAACAATTGAAACATATTATCCGTCGTTAGTGGAAAAGGTAGAGGTGATCAATCACGGGATTGAGGTTTCAGAGAATCAAAAAAGAGAGCATGCAAATATTCAAAAAGAGAAAGTGCTGCGCGTGGCCTTTATAGGGAACTTAGGGAGACAGAAAGGCTCTGAGCTAATATATGATATAATTATTAATGGCGATGAGGAGAAGTTTCAATGGTATTTAATAGGCGGGATTGCTGATAAAAAACTATATCGGTTAAAACAAAAAAATGTTGTTAAACATGGATGGTATAGACAAAATGAGTTGGGGTCATTGTTAAAAGAGTATAAGATTGACCTTGTGTGCATTTTATCGCTGGTGCCTGAGACGTATTCCTACACATTTTCGGAAGCAATGGCCAGTGGGATACCGCTTGTTGTAACAGATATTGGTGCGCTGGGTGAAAGAATGCGCCAATATAATGCGGGCTGGTTGGTATCATATCGTACAAATGCGCGGGAGATACTTTGTTTATTAGAAAAAATCTATGAAAAACCAGATGAGTATATGCAAAAACTAGCAATATTGAAAAGCATAGAACATGTAAATCTAGAGACAATGTTGAATAATTATAAAAGAGTCTACGATGAATATCCTAATGAAAAGAGAGAGGATATATGTGAGTGGGGCAAATTCATGCAGGGTTATGTGAAAAAAAAGGAGCTACAGAATAATGAATTGAGACCTGATGAAGATGAATTAGAAACTGTTGTTCAAAAAGAAGCGGATGAAGCTAAAAAGGCTGACGTTTTTCAATGGAGTAAAGTGTGGGAAAAGACAAAAGTATCAGGAAGAAAATGCATGGAGAAATTTTTTGGACATTTTTGAATTCTAAATGTCTGCGGCATTTACTCAATTGATATGTGTTGGAGTGTAATGCAATTTTGGTTTATTGATGCAATTAATAAAAGCTTGTTATAAAAAGATAGAGATAGGAAAATGGCCGGAATAAATCAAATGGAACAGAGGTTATCAGTTTTTCGCAGTGAGCTAAAGTATATGATGAATGAAGTAAAGGCGTCGGCTTTGGAGGAAGAAGTAAGGCGCTTTTTAATGCCGGACACATATTCTAAAAACGGTTCTTACAGAGTGAAAAGCTTATATTTTGATACTATTAATAATAAAGATTTTTACGATAAAAGAGATGGTGAAAATATAAAGAAAAAAATACGTTTGCGAACATATGATGAAAATAGTAATATTCTAAAATTGGAATGTAAGCAAAAGGTTGGAAGCTTACAGCAAAAAACAAGTTTAGTTATCAGCCGAAATGAGGCAAAAGCCTTGATGAATGCTGATTATAGTTTCCTCTTGAATCGTAGTCAAGAAGGACAAACTGCGTGCAAATTTTATTGCATATTGGAGCTTGGAGCGTATAGACCGACAGTGATGGTTGAGTATGATAGAAAGGCGTATACATATCCTGAATATAATACAAGGATTACGTTTGATCGTAATGTCAGATATAGTGAAATTAACTTAAATATTTTTGACCCGATGATTAATTATAATTATGCATTGCTGGAAAATACCATTCTCGAAGTGAAATATAATAAGACGTTGGTGCAATTTGTGAAACGTATTTTGAAAAGTAAGAAATTAACAAATATTTCATATGGAAAGTATGAATGGTGCAGAGTACTATTGCAGCAATATGCGGAGTGAATATTGAAAGAAAGGTGATAGGAAAGAGAAATGAGTAAAGAACAAATTTTTGAGTGGTTTTATCATAATAGCAGTTCGCTTACGACGAAAAATATTATAGGAATTTTTTTGATGGGTTTTATAATCTCAGGCATTATATATCTTACGTACTATTTAACATACAGCGGTGTGGCTTATAATAGCAGATTTAATGTCTCTAATGTGGCATTGTTGTTGATTACGATTGTATTAATATTAATGATTTCCAGCAATATTGTAATATCCATGGGTATGGTAGGCGCATTATCTATAGTTCGTTTTAGAACAGCAATCAAGGATCCGAGAGATACGGTATTCATTTTTTGGTCAATTATAGAAGGACTATGCGTAGGTTCTCAGAATAACAGGTTGGCGCTGATATCTTCTCTGATAATTGCATGTGTTTTAATCGTAGCAACATATGGCGTGAAAAAGTCAAGAAAGTATTTATTAATTTTAAGGGGTAATGATTTGATTTCAGAAAGCAGAATCATGGAAATGTTATCTCCGTATATTAGTGACTGTAAAATGAGGAACATGCATAAAAATAGTAGTTCTATTGAAATGATTTTTGAAGTAAAACTTAAATCTGGACAAGATGAAACAGTGTTGTGTAATCTGATGCAATGTGAGGATATTACGTACTTGAATTGGCTGTCAGAGCTTGGGGAAATGGTTGGGTAGAAATGAAAACAACGAATACAGTTGGAAAAAGTATTATCAAAAATATTTTCCTATTGATATTATTGCTTTCTATGATATTTGTATGGAAATACTACAGCGGAAAAGAAACGCTGGAAGTTATTTCAGCATACACAGGTGAAAATGCTGTACAGTGCAATTTGAACAGTGGATTTTATGATCGTCAGATCGATATAGAATTAAATAAAGACACAGCACTTCCTAAAGGAGCGGAGATCTTGTATACGTTAAATGGCGACGATCCAAGAACTTCGGGAGAAAAATATCGGGATCCTATCAGTGTTTTGGCCGAAGAAGACGAAAAAGTTGTTGTACTCAGAGCAGTGGCGTATTACAATGGCGAGTATAGTGAAGTGATAAATAGAAGCTTTTTCGTGGGAAAGAATATAAAGAGCCGCTACAATGTGCCTGTAATTTCATTGATTACAGATAATGATAATTTGTTTGATTATGAAAAGGGTATATTTGTTCCGGGGGCGGCTTACCAGAAGTATTTAGATGAAGGAGGAGATCCGGAAGCAGACAAATCCCTGGTGCCGGGAAACTATAATCAGCGAGGGGATGAGTGGATTCGAGAAGCATATTTGGGAGCTTTTGATTCGGATGGAACTGTTGAAGCAGAGCAGGGGATAGGATTAGGAACACAGGGGGGGGCTTCCCGTGGGTATCCTATTAAATCGTTAAAGCTGATTGCAAATGAGATATATGACAGTACAAAGGACAAGTTTTCGGGAGAATTTTGGAGAGATTATGCTGATGTAGAAGAATACCATCATAATAGAGTTTTTAATAAAATTTTATTGAAAAGCGGTGGACAGGATTATGCGGAGACACAAGTGAGGTGGGATCTTGCCAGTAGACTTGCCAATGAAGCGGGACTATATCCTGTGGCTGGAAGTAAGAAGGTGGTCGTATACTTAAATGGTGAATATTATGGGCTTATGAGTATGACAGAGGATTATTCCGCTTTTAATATTGGACAGGAAACAGGCGTGAATAAAGAATTTGTAGAAGTGCAGAAGGGGCCGGTGATATATCATTTTTCAGATATTGAAGAATTGTTTATGGCAGATTTGTCAGAAAAAGAAAACAGAGAAAAACTAGAAGCTATGGTAGATATAGATCAGTTTATGCTATATTATGCGCTTCAAACGGTGTTAAATAATGTAGATTGGCCGTGGAATAATTATGGCACATGGCGGTACATTGGGGAGCCGGTAGAAGGAAATGAATATGCAGATGGACGTTATCGATTTCTCTTGTTTGATATGGATCTCATTTATATGTCAGATGAGGATTATAAAACGGAGATTTTTGGGTCTGAGATATTAGATGAGCTATTGAGGGGTGACAGAGACGAGAGATTTGAAAATATAATAAGCAGCCAGTATTATAGAAATAAATTCATTAATATGATTAGCGATTTGTGCAATACTGTACTAAAAACGGAACATATACTTCAAGTTTGTAAAGAAATTACGGATGAGATGAAACTTGAGATATATAAATGGAAAGAGAATCAGTATAATCAGGGGGAAAAGTGGATATCTACTTTTCTTGCTTCTTGGGAAATGCGGCTTCAAAGTCTAGAAGCAGAAATAGAGTGCAGAAATACGGAGTTGCTTTCTCAAATGGAGAGTTATTGGGATCTTTCTAAAAAATATAAGCTTATAGTTCATGGAAATCGTTATGGTGAAATTTTATGTAATACGATTCGTGTGGAAATGTCAGATGATGTTATCTATGAAGGAAATTATTACAAAGAAGCAAAATTAGAGATTAGTGCGAAACCACAAGCTGGTTATCAATTGGCGTATTGGTTGGTAAATGGCACGGAGGTATATGAAGAATCCCTTATTCTTGACGAGAAAATTGTAACGACGGATGAGACGGAAATCTTTGCGATGTTTGAACGAACAGAAGGAATAGACGGACTGGTAATCAATGAAGTTTCGGCTAAGGGTAGTTTTAATGATTGGATAGAAATATACAATGGCTCTGCTGAAAACATTAAGTTAGAAGAATTTTCCCTTTCGGATGAAAAAGGAAATTTGCAGAAGTATTCATGCCCAAGCGTGTACCTTCCAGCGGGAGAGACTATTGTAATTAACGGGAAAGCAAATATGCAGATGGGAGCGTATATTTGCAATTTCAATTTAAAAGCGGGAGAAGTAGTTTATCTCACTAATAAGATTACGGGAGAAATTATAGACAGCCTTACAATTCCTGAAATGTCTGAGGGAGAAAGTTATGGACGATATAGACAGGGACAACGTTTTGTGTTTTTTAGTATACCGACATATGGAGAATTGAACGGGTAAAAGGAAATAGCGAATAGGAGATGGAAAGCAATTGATTATGGAATTCTGTGAAAAGCGTAAGAATATTATAATAGGGATCATAAGCGTTTGCTTGATTGTATGGACAGCGAGAAAAGCATTATATTGTAGCACAAGTATTGGAGCAAGGTTGCTCGAGTTTACGTTTCTCATTTGTATGAGTATTGAGGTCTTTTCAGTATTATATTTTCTGACAAAAGATATTACAGGTCCTGACAAAATTTGGAAATATTATATAGTACTTCTCTTGGTACAAATAGTAGCAATGCTTCCGATGTATACACAAAGCTTTATGTATGGTGATGATTTGTGGGCATTTGCGGATGATTATAGTGGCACGATTACAGCCTCTATGCTATATAGTCGGCCATATTTGGATTTGCTGAAAGGACCTTTGCTGGATACATCTTTTCAATCAATAAAGTATTTTAGAATTTATAATAGCCTTATATTGTTTGCGTTTGGGTGTATATTATTTAAATTTACGTATGAGCAGACGAAACAGGCCAGTCGAGCATTAATATTTTCGGCATTAGCAATTTCAAGTTGCTTTGCAGTTGATTGTGTAGCATATGCAAGTATATATCCTATAAATGGATCTTTACTTTCTTCAGGGATTTCTTTCGTGTTGTATGTAAAGTCGAAAAGAGCAGAAAAGAAAGAAAAAATTGCGTTGCTGATAGGATCTATGATATGTTTACTAAATGCATTTTATATGTATCAGATAGGCACACCATTTGTTTTTGTAATGTATATGATTTATGAAGGGAGACAAAGAAAGAGTGACACAAAAAGATTTTGTGACGCTTTTTACTACGTGATAAATTATGCTATAGTTGCGGTTGTTTATTTATGTTCAACAAAATTATTTCAGAAGATTTGCGCAATCGATATGGGGCAAGAAGCCCGTGGCCAATTTATATCACTTGATCAGGTGGGAGGAAAAATATATTGGTTTTTAACGGAAGTCTGTCCACAGACAGCGCATAGGCTGATAGGAATTTTATTTGGTAATACACTATTTAATCAGAATAACATGTTCTATAAAGTCACTTTTAAAGCGGGAGCAGAATGGATGGGAGTGTTATTTGTTAGCGTGTTGGTATTCTTGGGAGCGCTTTCGGTGATTAAAACAGGTATACGTCTCAAAAGTGTAATGTATATTTTTATTGCTTTAGTTGCAATACCGTTGTCCTTCTGGCCGTTTTTGGTGCTCCCTGAAAGTACCTATTTGACATACTATGCAATTGTAATTATAATATTATTTCTCTGGTATGTAATAGATGGTGTTAGTATTTTGATGAAAAAATTCTGCTTGAATAAGAAAATATCAGAGGGCGTGATATTGACTATAATGATAATATCTGTATTACAGTCAAATGCTTATGCGGAAAATGCATGGGTGAATTATTGTCGCGATTCATATGAGTATTTGGCAGATTCAATCGCAGAAGGATTGTCTGAAAATCCTCAGACAGAAGCGATTGTTGTGCAAGGTAGTATAGGCCCCTATGTAGGAGGACATGCTTATGTTATTTATTGTGTAAAGGATATTCTAAAAGAAATGTCATATAATCCGGAAAACTATTCTATTGTTCAGTATACAAACGCAAATTATGTAGACAATTTTAGAGGACGTGAAGTGGAGGAAATGCAGGCGATTTTAGGCGAGGATGTTATGGAACAGCTTAAAAGCTATTATATCTATGACGAATTTTATGATAGATGGCTGTATAATGGCACAGCCACGAGTGAGACGGATTTAAACTTTCTGAGAGAATGTTTTCTCAAAACCGGTCACTTAGAGGAGATGACAGAGAATACACTGTTTATAAGTTTAGAAGGTTTTAATTTAAGAAAGACCTTTTAGAATATAAACCCTTTAGAATATAAACATAATATTTTTGATGCTGTTTGTGCAGCACAGGGGTTTGATTATGAAAAAGTAGAAAGGGATAAAAATACTGTTGGAGGCTCAGGAAAAATGAAAGTCGTAATCTTAGCCGGAGGCTTTGGTACCAGAATATCCGAAGAATCGGAATACAAACCAAAACCTATGATTGAAATTGGCGGCAAGCCGATTCTCTGGCATATTATGAAAGAATACTCGTATTATGGATTCAACGAGTTTATTATCTGCGCGGGGTACAAGCAGCATGCGATAAAAGAATGGTTTGCGGATTATTTTCTGCATACATCCGATATTACCTTTGATTTTACGCAGGGCAATAAAATGATTGTCCACGAGCAGCATGTCGAGCCGTGGAAAGTGACGGTGGTGGATACCGGACTGCATACCATGACAGGCGGGCGTATTAAGCGTATTCAACCGTATGTGGGTAATGAGACGTTTATGATGACGTATGGCGACGGTGTGTGCGACGTAGATATTCGTAAGCTGGTGGAATTTCACCAGCTCCATGGAAAGATTGCAACACTGACCTCGGTGCTTTTGGAGCAGCAGAAAGGGATTCTGGATATCGGAGGCAACAATGCAGTGCGCTCTTTTCGTGAAAAGAGCGTGTCAGACGGTGCGCCAATTAACGCCGGCTATATGGTTTTGAATCCGGAAATATTTGATTACATTGAAGGAGACGATACCGTCTTTGAGAAAACTCCGCTGGAGCAGCTGGCGGCGGAGGGTGAGCTGATGTCGTATTCGCATACGGGATATTGGCAGTGCATGGATACGAAGCGCGAGAAAGACATACTGGAGAGCCTTTTGGCGAATCAAAAAGCTCCCTGGAAAAAGTGGGAAGATTAGCGTATGGAGAAAATTATGGAAAAGAAACCGTTCGATTTAGCTTTTTATAATGGCAAAAGAGTCTTGGTAACCGGACATACCGGTTTTAAGGGTTCATGGCTTTGCAAAATGTTGGCAAATACTGGGGCGGAGGTGACGGGTTATTCACTGGAAGCGCCCACCGAGCCGTCGTTGTTTCATATTGCGGAAATTGAAAAAGATGTGAATTCCGTTATCGGAGATATCAGGGACTTGAAACATCTTCAGGAAGTTTTTGAAGAAGCGCAGCCGGAGATTGTTCTCCATCTGGCGGCACAGCCGATCGTGCGGGATTCTTATAAAGATCCGGTGTATACTTATGAAGCAAATGTGATGGGCACCGTAAATATTCTGGAATGTGTGCGAAAATGTGAATGTGTAAAATCTTTTTTAAATATAACAACGGACAAGGTATATTTAAACAAAGAATGGGCATGGGGCTATCGGGAAAATGAAGAATTGGACGGATATGATCCTTATTCTAATTCTAAGTCCTGTTCAGAATTAGTGACTCATTCCTATAAAAATAGCTTTTTTGCGGATGGGCGGACTGCTATTTCAACTGCGCGGGCAGGCAACGTAATTGGCGGGGGTGATTTTGCAAACGACCGTATCATTCCGGACTGTATTCGTGCAGCGATAAAGAAAGAAGATATTGTGGTGAGAAATCCGTTTTCCACAAGACCGTATCAGCATGTTCTGGAGCCGCTGTACGCCTATTTGATGATTGCGGCAAAACAGTATGAAGATATCGCTTATGCGGGATATTACAATGTAGGTCCGGACGACGCAGACTGCTTTGAAACGGGCGCTTTAGTAGATGTATTTGTAGCCAAGTGGGGCGAAGGAATGAAGTGGGTAAACCGTTATGACGGCGGCCCTCATGAGGCAAATTTTCTGAAACTTGATTGCTCGAAACTGAAGTCCACGTTTGGCTGGAAGCCGCACTGGAATTTGGAAAAGGCTATTGAGATGGTAGTGGAGTGGAGCAAATGCTGGTTGGAAGGAAATGATGTGCGGGCGTGTATGGACAGGCAGATAGAAGAATTTTTGCGCGCAGGCGAAAGAAGATAATGGAGGAAGGCAATGGCAACGTGGAACAGTGAACAGGAAGCACGCCAACAGATTAAAGAGCTGGTGGCGGAATATTATCATGATTTTAAGGAGAAAAAAGAACCTTACAAAGAAGGGGAGCGTATTACCTATGCGGCGCGTGTATTTGACGAAAAAGAAATGTGCGCTCTGACGGACGCTGCTCTGGATTTTTGGCTTACCACCGGAAGATTTGCAGATGAATTTGAAAAAGAATTTGCAAAATGGATCGGCGTAAAGTACGCGCATCTGGTAAACAGCGGATCTTCCGCCAATCTGATCGCGTTTATGACCCTTACTGCGCCGGAGCTGGGAGAGCGGCAGATTAAGCGCGGAGATGAAGTGATTACCGTTGCCTGCGGTTTTCCGACAACGGTAACGCCGGTGATTCAGTACGGTGCAATCCCCGTATTTGTAGATGTGACCGTTCCGCAGTATAATATTGACGTCACAAAGCTTGAGGACGCTCTTTCTGAAAAAACAAAGGCCGTTATGATCGCGCATACCTTGGGAAATCCCTTTGACTTAACACAGGTAAAAGCGTTCTGCGAAAAGCATAATCTGTGGCTGGTGGAAGACAACTGCGACGCTCTGGGGACTCAGTATACGATTAATGGCGAGACAAAGTTCACTGGTACATGGGGCGATATCGGAACCAGCAGCTTTTATCCGCCGCACCATATGACGATGGGCGAAGGTGGATGCGTATACACAAACAATCCAAAACTGCACAGACTGATTCTGTCCTTCAGGGACTGGGGGCGCGACTGTATCTGTCCGTCCGGTCGGGATAATTTCTGTGGTCATCGTTTTGACGGGCAGTTCGGGGAACTGCCAAGAGGCTACGACCATAAATATGTTTACAGCCATTTTGGATACAATCTGAAAGTAACTGATATGCAGGCGGCCATCGGCTGTGAGCAGCTGAAGAAGTTCCCGGGATTTATTGAGCGCAGGCGCCATAACTGGGAGCGGCTGCATAAAGCGTTGGAATGTGTACAGGATAAGCTGATTTTGCCGGAGGCAGCGGAAAACAGCCGTCCATCATGGTTCGGATTTTTGATCAGCGTGCGCCCGGAGAGTGGTTTGAAACGAAACGACGTTACGGCGTATATTGAAAAGCACAATGTCCAGACAAGGCTTTTGTTCAGCGGCAATCTGATAAAACATCCTTGCTTTGATCAGATTCGCGGAACGGCGGCTTATCGCGTGGCCGGCAATCTGGAAAATACGGAATTTATCATGAATAATACGTTCTGGGTAGGAGTTTATCCTGGAATGACGGATGAAATGATTGATTATATGGCGAAGGTGATTAGAGAGGCGGTAGAAAGTGAATAAAGTTAAGGTTGGGATTATCGGTACCGGAAATATTGGAACTGATATTTTGCTTAAACTGGAGCGCTCAGAAATTTTGGAGTGCGGTATGTTTGCGGGAAGAAATCCGGATTCTGCGGGTATTAAAATTGCCAGAGAATTGGGAGTTCCGACATCCGTTGATTCGATTCGTGCAATAGAAAACGCTCCTGATTGCTGCGAGATTGTGTTTGATGCGACTTCAGCAAGCGTACATCACAGAAACGCCCCTATTTTAAAGCGGTTGGGGAAATTTGCGATTGATTTGACACCGGCGCATGTTGGGAAGATGTGCGTTCCCGTACTGAATATGCAGGAGTGTTTAAGCGAGGACAATGTAAATTTGATTACATGCGGCGGACAGGCAACGATACCTATTGCGTATGCCATCAGTCAGATACATCCGGACACAAAATATATAGAGATAGTGGCGACGATTGCGTCAAAATCCGCCGGAGCAGGAACGAGAAATAATATTGATGAATTTACTCAGGCAACACGCGATGCCCTGTCTGAATTTACGGGAATTGAAAATACAAAGGCTATTATAGTGCTGAATCCGGCGGAGCCGCCGATTACTATGCATAACACTTTATATGCCCTGATAGATAATCCGGATATGGCGGCAATCAGAAAAAGTGTTAAGGAGATGGAGAAAAAAATCCGTCAATATGTACCCGGATATAAGATTGTTATGGAGCCGGTGTATGAAAATGGGCGGGTTACGACTTCTTTGCAGGTAGTAGGATTGGGGGATTATCTTCCCAAATATTCTGGTAATTTAGACGTTATTACCTGTGCGGCTATTGAAATTGCAGAGAATTATGCGAGACAAAGGATTTTGGGTGACGCGAATGGCTAAATTAATGATATTTGATTCAACGCTACGCGACGGAAATCACGCGGTAAAGCATCAGATTAGTAAAGATAGTATAGAAGATTATTGTTTGGCAATGGATGGCTCCGGTGTGCATACAATTATCGTTGGACATGGGAACGGACTGGGAGCGTCTTCACTGCAGGTTGGATTTTCGGGAATATCAGAAAAAGAAATGCTGCAAACCGCGCGGGATAGTCTGGAAAGGACGCGTTTGGGCGCATATATGATTCCCGGATTTGGAACGATTCATGATAATCTGGAACCGGCAATTGAAATCGGGGTAGAATTGTTTACGATCGGGTGCCATTGTACGGAAGCGGATACCACAAGACAGCACATAGAATTCCTGAGAAATGCGGGGAAAGAGACATACGGCGTTCTCATGATGTATCATATGGCATCGACGGAGAAGATTCTTGAAGAAGCGCAGAAAATGCAGTCATATGGAGCGCAAGGGGTTATTTTAATGGATTCTGCAGGAGCATCTACTCCGGAAATGGTTCAGAAAACCATCAGTACGTTATATGATGGGTTGCAGATTCATGTGGGTTTTCATCCGCATAATAATATGGGCATGGCTGTAGCGAATGCTTATACGGCTTATTTAGAAGGGGCGACAATTATAGACGGAACTTTGCGCGGGTTTGGCGCCGGAGCAGGAAACTGTCAGTTAGAGGATTTTGTTGCGCTACTTGAAAAATGTCATGTAAAAACAGGTATTGATTTTTATAAATTATTAGACGCAAGTGAGCAGATTATGCCGGGGATTATGGGTAAAGAGATGGGTCAGGATCCTCTCAGTATTGTAAGCGGCCAGAATGGTGTCTTTTCAGCATTTAAGATTCATGTGCAGAAAGCTGCAGAGGAATTTCATGTAGATGCACGGGATATTTTCAAAGAGCTTGGGCGCAGGAAAGCGGTGGCGGGGCAGGAGGATATGATTGTTGAAATTGCAGAAAAATTGAGCCGCCCTGCAGGAAGCGCTTCAGGACACAATATGGATTATCAATTAGGATCATTATTATAAGGAGGATAAAATGAACGTTTCAGAATTTATTTTTGATTTTTTTGCGAAGAAAGGAATTGACACGGCATTTATGGTAACAGGCGGTCAGGCCATGTGGCTGAATGACGCGGTTGGGAAGAATAAGAATTACAATATTATTTGTACCCATCATGAGCAGAGCGCGGCTATGTCTGCCGACGCCTATGGAAGAATGAAGAATAAACCAGCTCTTACGATTGTTACGGCAGGCCCCGGAAGCGTAAATGCAATGAACGGCGTAGTGGGCGGTTATACGGATTCATCGCCCATGATTATTATATCCGGACAGGCGGCGCTGTCTTTTGTGCAGTATCAGGAGGAAACAAAGATCCGTCAGCATGGGGTTCAGGGAATTAATATTAAGCCGTTGGTTGAAAATGTGACCAAATATTTTATTACGGTAGATGATCCCCAGAAAATTGAATATTATCTGGAAAAAGCCTATCATGAAGCGACGGGAGGGCGCCCGGGACCTGTCTGGATTGATGTGCCGCTTGATATTCAGAAAATGGAAGTAAATGAAAAATATCTGGAGAAATATGTTCCCGAAAAAGAAGCAGAGGGCAGGGTTTCTCTGAAACAGGCGGTAAAGCAGGCTTATAAATTGCTGGAAAAAGCAAAAAGACCCGTATTTCTTGTTGGACAGGGCGTTAGTCTTGCCGGAGCAAGGAATATATTTTATGAATATGTAAATAAAGTGCGGATCCCGGTGATCACGGCCAGACTTGGCATAGACCTGATGGAATCTGACAATGATCTGTATGTTGGAAGACCCGGAAACTATGGAGAACGTTCTGCAAACTTTGCAATTCAGAATGCAGACGTGATTATTTCCGTGGGATGCAGAATGGCATCTTCTCTGGTGGGACACAATCCCAAAGTGTTTGGGAAGAATGCGTATATTTATGTGGTGGATATCGATCAAAAGGAATTAGATAAACCAGGAGTACAGGTTGATTATAAAGCAAAACTTGATTGTAAAGCGTTCTTTGAGAAAATGGCGGAGGATCTGGCGGGGCATACGCTTCCGGACTATGAGGAATGGGTGAAATTGTGTAACGAATGGAAGAAAAAGTATCCGGTGGTTCAGCCTGAATATAAAGATGAAAAGCCTGTAAATTCCTATTATTTTATTGATAAGTTATCTCAGATTGCTCCGGCTGACGCAGCGATTTTAGTGGATACGGGTTCCTGCTTCCACGTTGCCTGCCAGACATGGAAAGTAAAAAAAGGCCAAAAATATTTAACGACCGGTGGATTATCTTCTATGGGATACTGGTGCGCCGGTATAGGAGCTTGTATGGCGAATGACAGGAAAGATACAATTGTTATTACAGGCGATGGCAGCCTTCAGATGAATCTGCAGGAATTTGCGCCGATAAAGCATAATAATTTGCCGATTAAAGTTTTTATCTTAAACAATAACGGGTATTTATTGATTCGCCATACACAGCGTAATTTTATGGAGGACAGATTTGTCGGCGAAGGCCCGGATTCAGGCGTATGGTGTCCGGATTCTATGAAAATTGCTGCGGCCTATGGAATTAAGGGCGTTAGAATAGAAAATGTAGAAGAAGCGGAGAACAAAATAAGAGAAGTACTTGCATATGATGGTCCGGTAATATGCGAGGTTATGACGCCGGAATGGCAACTCCTGATCCCGAGAATCGCATCTGATAAATTGCCGGACGGGACTTTGGTTTCCAGAAATTATGAAGATATGTTCCCGTATTTGCCGGCAGAAGAAGTAAAGGCAAATATGGTTGCGGAAAAGTAAGAACCGGGAGACTGAAATGAAAAGTATTGTAGTCACCGGCGCTACCAGTATGATTGGGGTGGCGCTTATTGAGGCGTGCGTGAAAGAAAATATTGAGGTTTTAGCGATTGTAAGGAGGCAGTCTGTTCATTTGGACAGATTGCCTAAAAGCAGTTTGATTACTATCTGTGAAAGTAGTTTGGATGAGTTGGAATCAGTTGATATTGAAGAAAAGAAATATGATGTCTTTTATCATTTCGCATGGGATTATACCTCTAAAACTAATCGTGATAACCCGATATTGCAGGAAAAAAATATAAAATATACATTGGATGCAGTTGAACTGGCAAAAAAGCTGGGATGCAGGAAATTTATCGGAGCGGGTTCGCAAGCTGAATATGGAAAAATAGACGGGATGATAAGGCCGGATTCATCAGTATCACCGCTTATTTCATATGGTATGGCAAAATATGCGGCAGGAAAACTTAGCGAAAAAAGATGTAGTCAGTTGGGAATGGAGTTTGTTTGGGGCAGGATTTTCAGCGTATATGGGCGCTACGATAATGAAGGAACAATGCTCGTTTATGCAATTGACCAGTGGCTTGACGGAAACACGGCAAAGTTTTCGGCTGCGACGCAAATGTGGGATTATCTTCATGAGAAAGATGCGGGACAGATATTTTATTTATTAGGAAAAGAACCGGTAAAAAATGGTGTCTATTGTATTGCGAGTGGACAGGCAAGGCCACTGAAAGAATTTATAATGGAATTGAAAGATTGTTTCGGCGACAGTGCGGCGTGTGAATTTGAGAAACCGTCGGAGCATAGCAGCTTACTTGGATTAGAGGCGGATATCAGTACGCTGAAAGATGAAATACATTATGCGCCTGAAATAGAATTTGCAGAAGGAGTATCGGATATGATAAAGTTCAGAACGAAGTTATGGAATCTACGGAATATTGCTCGGGGGGGGGCAAAATAAGACTATAGTAGTAGCAGGCATATGGCATCCTGAAATACAGAAAATGGTAAGCAGGATGGAGGTGTATGCCGCATGAAACGAGACATTATAGAAGAAGACCTGAAGGATATTTATAATAGAAATATTCCGTGGGAAATGTTAGAGAATAAAACGGTATTAGTTACCGGAGCATACGGTATGCTGGCCTCATATGTAGTTTATATGCTTATATATTTAAATGAGGTTGCCGGTGTTCATGTAAATATTATAGCATTAGTTCGATCGGCCGATAAATTTGCCGGGCGTTTTAAAGAATATGCAAACGCAAAATATATGAAAGTGTATACTGCTTCTCTGGACGGTGAAATAGATATATCGGAAAATGTGGATTATATTATCCATGCAGCGAGCCTGGCAAGTCCGCAGTATTACAGCGTTTGCCCAGTTGAAGTATTGAAGCCTAATATCATAGGAAATTATCATATGCTGGAACTTGCTGTGAAAAAAAAGGTTTTGGGGTATTTGCTTTTCAGTACGGGAGATATTTATGGGGTTGTAAAAGGCGAAACAAGGATTGCAGAAAACACTTTGGGTGTATTAGATCCTCTGGATATTCATAATTGCTATAGTGAAAGCAAACGCATGGCCGAAACAATGTGTAAGGCGTGGTTGGTGCAAAAGAATGTTCCGTGCAAAATCGTGCGTATATGGCATACATATGCACCTACGATGGATTTGAAAACGGATCCGAGAGTGTTTGCTTCTTTTGCAAATGACATTATAGAAAAGAGAGATATTGTTATTAAAAGCGATGGAAAAGCGAAACGCAGTTTTTGTTATATTGCGGATGCCGTAGCGGCATATTTTCTGGTACTGCTTTGCGGTAAAAATGGCGAAGCGTATAATGTCTGCAATACTTCGCAGTTTTGCAGTATTGCTCAATTGGCAGAAAAACTGACAGGTTTATATCCCGAACTGGGATTAAAGGTGATATATCAGAAACGTGCGGCGGATGATCCATATGTTGAAAACAGCGTTGCAAATTATATTGCTCCGGATAATCAAAAGCTGTGTCGGCTTGGATGGAGCGCTGTCTATACAATAGAAGAAGGCTTTCGGAGAGTAATTTCCGCAAGGCAATAAATGCAGTCGGGAGGAAGTATGAAAAAAATAAGTATGTTGATTCCCACATATAATGAGATTGAGAATGTGGAGGAATTAAGCAAAGCGATTATTGGAGAATTTAATAAATTGCCGCAATATGAATACGAAATTGTTTTTATTGATAACAATTCTCAGGACGGTACCCGTGACAAATTGCGGCAGATGTGCAAAGACAATAAGAACATTAAAGCAATCCTGAATGCAAAAAACTTTGGTCAGAATAATTCGCCGATATATGGGCTGATGCAGACTACGGGCGATTGTGCGATTCTTATGTGCGCTGATTTTCAGGATCCGGTGGAAATGATCCCTAAATTACTTGAAGAATGGGAAAATGGGTACAAAATAGTCAGTGCAATTAAGACGACCAGTAAAGAGAATAAATTTATGCGTTTTTTGAGAACGTGTTATTATAAATTAATCAAAAAGTTTTCGGAAGTGGAGCAGATTGAGCACTTTACCGGATTTGGGTTGTATGACAGTTCTTTTATAGATGTATTGAGGAAACTGGAAGATCCTACGCCGTTTCTTAGGGGAATTGTGGCAGAGCTGGGATTTAAAAGAAAAGAGATTCCTTATGAACAGCAAAGAAGAAAAGCCGGAAAATCAAAGAATAATTTCTTTTCATTATATGACATTGCCATGTTAAGCTTCACCTCCTATACCAAGATAGGCTTGCGACTGGCGACCTTCATCGGTTTTGGCATAGCTTTTATTAGCTTCATTATCGCATTGGTATATTTGATTTTAAAACTTATTTACTGGGATCAGTTTGCTATGGGTACAGCGCCGATTTTAATAGGCATATTTTTGCTGGGAGCTGTCCAGCTTGTGTTTATCGGTCTGATGGGTGAGTATGTTCTGAGTATCAACCAGCGAGTAATGAAGCGGCCTTTGGTGATTGAAGAAGAACGGCTGAATTTTGAGGAGGAAGCTCACGAAGAAGATGAATGAACGGAAGGACTTTTCAAAAAGTAAGATTGTTATATCAGTGACTGTCGGTTTGGTCGCCGAATTTATTTACTATTTTTATGGTAGCAAATGGAGTGCGGAAAGAATAATAGGCAACATTCAAATCTATGTGATTGGTACGTTAATATTTTTTATTGCTTATATGGTAGCGCTGTTTATCGTTGCTAGGGCGGGAGAGCATACGCTGAGTCCTGTGCTTCGTACTGTATGTTTACTGGCTGTGATATCCTTCAGTGTTGTTTATTTTTTCAGAGTTTTTAAAAGTGAGACAGAAAATTATCCGCAAATTCCGCTGGGGTATTTCCGTCATATGATTCCGGGCACAGTATATGCAATCGTTCTTGTGCTTTGTGTCATGCTTGTGTATTCGAAAGCGATAAAATGTGATATACGGGGGGGGGTGCGCAAGGACGAGAGGGATTTTTACAGCACTTATTGTTTTCGTTCAGGCATGGTTTTTGTACTGCCCGAATCCTTTCGCGGATGAGTTGGGCACGATATATCATATAGATGCCTATACAAACTCTATAATTAATACGCTGTATTTTGCACCGCATGAATTGTACTCGGCTTCTATATATGGTCACTATGGGCTGTTTTATATTATTCCATGCAAATTGCTCCGTATACTGGGGCTCAATGAATGGCTTGCCGTTGCAGCGGCGATTGCCATAACGGGAGGAATTTGTTTTGCATTGGGCTATTGGACGTTGCATAAAATGGTGCGCAGCGATACAGTGTATTATTTGTCGGTACTGGCCTGCACGGTTGTGTCGACAGAAATATTCTGGGGACAGTATTTTCAAATGTTGCCGCACAGATTACTGTTCCAGACAGTCATGATGGCCTGCTTTCTTAAGATATATACGGAACAGGATAAGCACAGACGGCATGTTTTCATGGCGATTGGGTGGCTTGCGTCGGCGTGCGCAATTCTGTGGAATATTGAAATAGGTGCGGTATGCGCTTTGGTATGGACGATTGGAATCGCGTTTTTGGAATCGCAGGAAAGGGGAAAATGGAGTTTAATTGTTATAATTAAAAATATTGCTTTTTTGGCAGGAGCCTTTTTTCTGGCTTATGGAATCGTAAACTTGTATAATATTGCCGTTGGCGGAAAAGGGATTTCCGTTTCAACATTTATTTATCCGATTGGCTCAAAAAGCTATGTTATAGAAAAGTTGTATTTGCCGCTTATGAATTCATGGGGACCGTATTTTGCTGTCATCGCGTCCTTTTTGGTGGTGTTAGGTTATTATTTCATGGACTTTTTACATCTTAGGCTCAGTATACGGCAGTTAATGATGCTGCTTGCCGCGATTATGGGATATGGCGTTTATACATATTATATAAATCGCCCGGTTGAGGGAACAAATGCTTCGATTTGCATATTCCCGCTGGTTTTTGTTTTAACCGTGTTATGTGATAATTATTTTGGGGATTCAGACGGGTCACTGCACGGCATACTGCGGAAACCGGCTCAAAGCGGAACAAGCCTGTTTGCGCTGACTATACTTGTGTCTATGGCGCTTGCATCAGTTAGTACATTTGGGAAAACATTATCAGAAAAGATATCAACGACCTATGATGAAACTTTGTTTAAGGAAACAAAGAGCGAGTTACTGGAAAAGATACCGGAGGGGACAGTAGCCTTTGGGACAGCCACAGCGCAGTTATTTGCTTATGCAAACATGGATACAGGTTTGTATTTTGCAGACTGGGAGGATTTGGTGGATTTGTCGAAGAAGATGAGCGAAAATGGAATTGTTAATCCTGATGCGGAGAAGTTTTTAGTGCAATCCTTAATTGATGGGAATTATGAATATATTCTGGTATATTCTGAGCCTTCTCAGGAAAGATATCTGTTGGATAAATACGAAGAAATTGATAGTATTGAGTATAATAGTATGTGTTGGAAACTTTACCGAAAAACATTGGAAGGAACAACATCTTGAGCAAAAAAGAAAATTTATTTTGGAATATGATTGAAAAGGCACTGCATGTTTTTGTTTTTAAAATACTGCATCTTCATTTTTTGGAAAAAAGATGGAGTGAGATTATGCAGTTTGTGAAGTTTGGAATTGTGGGATTGAGTAATACGGTGATATCCTATGTGATATATGTGGTTGCGCTGCTGGCGCTCCAAAAACATCGGTGGCTTCCCAAAACAGATTATTTAGTTGCGCAGTTGATTGCGTTTTCGATCAGCGTACTTTGGTCATTTTACTGGAACAGAAAGTTTGTATTTCATGCGGATAATGAAGAAATACCATGGCCGCAGGCGCTGCTAAAGACGTATATTTCATATGCGTTTACCGGGCTCTTTCTAAACAGCATATTGTCTGTTCTCTGGGTACAGTGTTTACATATTCCCAAAATAGCTGCGCCTATATTTAACCTATTGCTGAGCGTACCGATAAACTTTGTATTAAATAAGTTCTGGGCGTTTAGAAAAAGGTAGTGATATGAATGAAAATTGGTGTTGGGCTTCGTGTGTGACATGTGTACAATGTATAAAGTAGATTTCAAAATCAAAAGCAAAGTATGATGCGGATGTGAAGAAACTGAGAGACCTTTATGCAAAAAGGGATGAAATAAAGAAAAAGAGTTGTTTGAAGCGGTAGAAAAGAGCAGCAAAACGTATGAAGAGATCATGGAGTTTCTGAAAATGGAAGAATACGGAGGGGGCCACATAATGAAGAATAAGTATACATTGAAGGTATATCCGGCAGGGGCAGGAAGGGAGGTTTACCGGGTGATGGAAATATCAGGTGAACATTCACTGGATGATTTGTGCGGGGCAATTCTGTCAGCGTTTGATTTTATAGATGAGCATCTGTATGAATTCTGTATGGATAACAGAATGTATGGTGATTACAGTTATCAGTCGTATCCGGAAGCTGGAGAACCTTCAACAAGAGTCAAACTTGATAAAATAGGGCTGACTGTGAAACAGAAATTTTCCCTTCACTATGATTTTGGAGATGATTGGATGTTTACAATTACAGTACAAAATATAACAGAAACAGCAGAAAAGGTTACTCCTAATGTGATTAAGGGAAAAGGTTCGATAGAACAATATCCGGAATGGGATGACGAGGAAGATGATTGGGAATGATGCTTAAAACGAGAGTTTGAGTGAGAAAAAATCAGGAAGTTAAGAATCAAAAGCTGAGCTTTGGAAGTTTGGCTGCATTTTTACAAAAATGTAGAGTGTTTTAGAAAATACAACATCACAAAAACATAATAAAAGAAACAAAAACGAAGTTGACTTCCCGCAAAAATCGTGATACTATAAAATCATAGAATTCCTCTGAAGAAACGGAGGAAATATGAATAGAAGAAAAAGGCTGCAGGAGCTTACGATAAAAGACAGTTTTATGTTTGCTGCTGTGATGATGGAGGAAGACAATTGCAGGCGATTCCTCGAGATGGCTCTTGGCTTTGCCATCGAGAGGGTAGAGGTAAGTTACGAAAAAACTATACTGTACCACCCGGAGTATAAGGGCGTCCGGCTGGATGTTTTTGCAAAGGATGAGAATCATACCCGCTATAATGTGGAGATGCAGGTAGCGCATCAGCAACCGGGAAGACGCAGCCGGTATTACCATAGCCAGATCGATATGGAGATGCTGCGCAGCGGAACAGACTATGGGGAGCTTTCGGATGCCTATGTGATCTTCATATGCGACTACGACCCCTATGACGCAAAGAAATACCGTTATACCTTTGAAAACGTATGCCGGGAGGAAGAAAATCTTTCCCTGGGGGACGGGAACCATACGGTAATCCTGAGTACTGCCGGGGAGAATACTGAGGAAGTGCCCCGGGAACTGGTGCAGTTCCTGAAGTATGTAAAGGCAGGACTGAAGGAGAGCACAGAGGAGTACGGGGACAGCCTTGTGTCTCAGCTGCAGCGAACGGTGAGGAGGATAAAGAACAGCCGGGAGATGGAGGAAAGGTATATGATACTTGAGGAAATGCTGAAGGATGAATACGCACAGGGCAAGGCTGAAGGCAAAGCAGAGGGCGAGTTGATTGGACGTGCAGCTGGGGAAATAGCAGGACGTGCAGAAGGAAAAGCGGAATCTGTACTCGAGCTTCTTGAGGAACTGGGCAATGTTCCGCAGTCCCTTCGTGAGCATATTTTATCAGAGACGGATATCGAGCTGCTGCAGAGACTTTTAAAGAGGGCGGCAAAAGCAGAAACGCTTCATCAGTTTGAGGTGGAATATGCTTCTCTTGTATCGAAAAATCCGGATGCACCGCGGAAGTAAAGAATATCTAAATCAATTCATGCACAGGCTGTGAATGTCATAGTCTGTGACGTTTGTTACTTATCTGGTCAGGTCTGACCAAAAATAAATCAAATTTTGTATTAGAGCAGAGGAATTCTATATTTTTTATTATGGACAGAGTGGAAAATGTAATGTGAGGCAGGGGGG
The DNA here is from genome assembly GCA_030524785.1 of Eubacteriales bacterium. Classification (GTDB taxonomy): domain Bacteria; phylum Bacillota; class Clostridia; order Lachnospirales; family Lachnospiraceae; genus Marvinbryantia. Next base: position 22,854 of record JAUNFZ010000009.1, on the reverse strand, counting down.
ATTTTAGTATAGGGAGAGATTCTTGAGTTGAGCAACATTTTGATGCAAGAGGAGCTGCCTCAAAACATCACAAAAATTCAATAAAAGAAACATAATATAATTGACACTACGAAAAAATCGTGATAACATAAAATTATAGAATCCCACTGAAGAAATACAATATTGAAAAATCGAAATATTTGTAGCTGATTGGATTTATTGGATATGGGATTGCTGTATTTTTGATTTGGATGGATTAAAGTGCTCTATTTTTATTAAAAACGTTGGACTTTTTCTTTTGCACCGTGTAGTATAAGTATCATAAAGGAGCTTCCTGAATGGCGATGATAGAAATATCAAAACTGAGCGGAGAAATGAATAACAGTTTTGATTGTGGAAATAATAGTATAAATGCATTAATTGTGGAATCATATTATGCTACAATTTTGCAACATGCCTATGGATATACAGCTATAGTAAACGGACAGGTGGTTGGAATTTATATGCTTAAGTTTATGAAGATTGTTTTGGAGCAGGGACCGGAATGTCTTTCTGATTATAAAAGCGATATATGCAATGATTGCTTTTCTGTACATATTAAGTATATAGCTGTGCAGGTTGGAGAACAGGGGAAAGGGCTGGGAAGATTGATATTGAAATACATTATAACCGAGGTTATGAAGCTATGTCAGAATTGGCCAGTACGTTTGATAACACTGGATGCGTTGAAAGAAAAGTATGAATGGTATAGATCAATAGGCTTCGTTGCTTTTAATGAAGAAGACCAAAAGGATAATGATTCGACCATAAAAATGTATCTGGATTGTTTGTTGGATAAAGAGCTGGTAGATAGCTATGTTAGCGGTTGTCTGGATAATATATAGTGAGGTTGTACCATGAGTAGAGTAGAGAATGACAATTTGTATTTATCTGATGATGAAACACGAAATTTAATAAGTGCATTATTAAATCCTAATAGGGATAACTTAGCTAAGCGAGATGCTTTTATAAGCTCTATGAAAAATGTTTGTATTGAATATAGAGAAAATGGTACAGTAAGGCTTGAAGTCCCGGAGCTGGTATTAGAAGATAAACAGAGCTTGCGTGATTGCTTGCCGGAATTGGATAAAAAAGGTAGTTTATGTTATGGCGAAAAAATTGATTCTATATGCGTGCGCTATGAAAAGGAAATGCATAGGATGCAGAAAAACACAGTGAGTGATGAAAAATATTATGCGGGAAAGCATAATTATGATTTAGATCAGTATTATGAAGTACGTATGACAAAGCCGGCAGCTTGAGGAGGATTATAATGCAAAAAAGTAGTTTACAATTCAAAAATCCAAAATTAGTAGGAGTAGAATTGCGGCTTAATCAAGAATTCAAAAATATAGATGACGGACCTGTTGATATTAAAGTGGGGTTCGATATTAATGTGAATAAGTTACCTGATTCTTCGGAGGCAATTGTAGAACTGACGGTTGTGGTAGGGACAGAAGACAGCACAAATCCATTTTATATTAAAGCGACTGAAGGAGCTATGTTTCGCTGGGAGAAAGATGTAAAGGATGTAGATATATTGTTACAGCAAAATGCGCCAGCGATATTGCTGGGGTATTTGCGCTCTGTGATAGCTATGTTGACGGCGGTATCACCATATGCGGCATATAATCTTCCGGTGATAGATTTTACGAAAACAAAATAAAAAATCAGATGCTTTATTTATGGAAAAGATATGCCTTCGTTGTTTTTAAAGAAGCATGAAAAACTATGAAGATGCTTTTGTGTCGCAGCTTCAGGATACGGTAGCACATATCAAAACCAGCCGGGAGATGGAGGAAAGGTATATGATACTTGAGGAAATGCTGAAGGATGAATATACGCAGGGCAAAGCGGAATCCGTACTCGAACTTCTTGAGGACTTGGGCAATGTTCCGCAGTCCCTTCGTGAGCATATTTTATCAGAGACAGATATCAATCTGCTGCAGAGACTTTTAAAGAAGGCGGCAAAAGCAGAAACGATCCATCAGTTTGAAGTGGAATATGCTTCTCTTGTATCGAAGAATCCGGATGCACCGCAGAAGTAAAGAATATCTAAATCAATTCATGCACAGACTGTGAATGTCATAGTCTGTGACGTTTGTTACTTATCTGGTCAGGTCTGACCAAAATAAATCAAAACCATTGATATTGACGTTGAAATCCCGGTGCCGGTATGGTATAATCATGGAGCATTCCCAGCTGGGAAATTATGACTTCCTTCGGCAGAATGGGTGCAGAAATGCGGGAAATGTTGGAAAGGTGGATATATGAAAGTTTTAGTTACAGGAGTAGGCGGACAGCTGGGGCACGACGTGATGAATGAACTGGCAAAAAGAGGTTATGAAGGCGTAGGCTCGGATATTGCGCTCGCATACAGCGGGATAGACGATGGTACGGCAGTGGTATCGATGCCCTATGTTTCTTTGGATATTACGGACAAAGCCTCTGTAGAAAGGGTGATTGCGGAGGTAAAACCGGATACTGTAATTCACTGTGCGGCATGGACGGCTGTAGATATGGCGGAGGATGACGACAAGGTTGAAAAGGTTCATCTGGTGAATGTTGTGGGAACAGAGAATATTGCGCTGGCCTGTAAAGCAAAAGACTGCAAGATGGTTTATATTTCTACGGATTATGTGTTTAATGGTTTGGGCACAGAACCCTGGCAGCCGGACTGCAGGGACTACCAGCCGCTTAATGTCTATGGGCAGACCAAATTGGGCGGAGAACTGGCTGTGGCAGAGAATCTGAAAAATTATTTTATTGTACGTATCGCATGGGTATTTGGCATGAATGGAAAGAATTTTATTAAAACTATGCTTAACCTGGGGAAAAAGTATGATACGATCCGGGTGGTGAGCGATCAGATCGGTACTCCCACGTATACGTATGATCTGGCGAGGCTTTTGGTGGACATGATAGAGACAGAGAAGTATGGCTATTATCACGCCACCAATGAAGGCGGTTATATCAGCTGGTACGAGTTTACGAAAGAGATATTCCGTCAGGCGGAGGAAATGGGCCATGAGGAATACAGAGAGGATCGGGTAAAAGTGATTCCTGTGACGACGGAGGAATATGGAATATCTAAGGCAAAGCGACCTTTTAATTCCAGACTTGACAAGAGCAAGCTGGTGAAGAATGGTTTTGAACCGCTGCCGGACTGGAAAGATGCGCTGCGAAGATATCTGCATGAAATAGAATTTTAAAAATTAAATAAAACTTTTTGGAGGAACGAGACATGAGAACATATCTGGTAACGGGGGGAGCAGGTTTTATTGGCTCCAATTATATTCATTACATGTTTAAAAAGTATGGCGATGCGATTCGCATTATCAATGTGGACTGCCTGACCTACGCGGGAAACCTGGAGAATCTGCGGGATGTGGAGAAACGCGAAAATTATACTTTTGTGAAAGCAAACATTACGGACAGCGCGGCCATTACAAAGATTTTTGAGGAAAACGATATCGACCGTGTGGTTCATTTTGCGGCGGAGAGCCATGTGGATCGCAGCATCAAGAATCCCGAGGTGTTTGTGCGCACGAATGTGCTGGGGACACTGGTAATGCTGAATGCGGCGAAGGCGGCCTGGGAGCTGCCGGATGGAAGCTTTCAGGAGGATAAGAAGTTTCTGCACGTATCTACGGACGAGGTGTACGGCTCCCTGGAAAAGGAGGGAGAGTATTTCTATGAGACGACGCCCTATGACCCCCACAGTCCTTATTCGGCCAGCAAGGCGTCTTCAGACATGCTGGTGAAGTCTTACATGGACACGTATAAGTTTCCGGCCAATATTACGAACTGCAGCAACAACTACGGCCCCTATCAGTTTCCGGAAAAGCTGATTCCGCTGATCATCAACAATGCGCTTCAGGGGAAAAAACTTCCGGTATACGGCGACGGCAAAAATGTCCGGGACTGGCTCTATGTGGAGGACCATGCGAAGGGAATCGACATGGTGCAGGAAAAGGGCAGGCTGTTTGAAACGTACAATATCGGCGGGCACAATGAGAAGCAGAATATCGAGATCATTCACATTATTCTGGATACGCTTAAGGAGATGCTGCCGGAAGGCGATCCCCGTAAGGAGATGGTAAGCGAAAACCTGATTACTTACGTGACGGACCGTAAGGGCCATGACAGGCGATATGCAATTGCGCCCGACAAGATTCGCAGCGAGATCGGCTGGGAGCCGGAGACAATGTTTGCAGAGGGAATCCGAAAGACGATTCAGTGGTTCTTTGAAAATGAAGAATGGATGAAAAATGTGACCAGCGGCGATTACCAGAAGTATTATGAATCTATGTACGAGGGAAGGTAAGCTGCCGACGGGATTTGGATAAATTTTAGGAGGAGAGGCATATGAAGGGAATTATTCTGGCGGGCGGTTCCGGCACGCGGCTTTATCCGCTGACAAAGGCGGTATCCAAACAGATTCTGCCGGTTTATGATAAACCGATGATTTACTATCCGCTTTCTACGCTGATGCTGGCTGGGATTCGCGAGATTTTGATTATCTCCACGCCGAGGGATTTGCCGGTGTTTGAGGAACTTCTTGGAACGGGAGAACAGCTTGGTCTGACGCTTTCCTATGCGGTACAGGAGCAGCCCAGGGGACTTGCAGACGCATTTTTGATTGGAGAAGAATTTATAGGAAGCGATAGGGTGGCGCTTGTGCTGGGAGATAATATTTTCTATGGTCAGAGCTTTTCCAGGGTGCTGCAGGCAGCAGCGGCCAGGGAGGTGGGCGCTACGATTTTTGGTTACTATGTGCGCGACCCCAGGGAATATGGCGTGGTGGAATTTGATGAGAACGGAAAAGCTTTGTCTATCGAGGAGAAGCCGGAGCATCCAAAGAGCAACTATGCGGTGCCAGGACTCTACTTCTACGACAACGACGTAGTGGAAATTGCAAAAAATGTAAAGCCCAGCGCCCGGGGTGAGATTGAGATCACAAGTATCAACAATGAGTATCTCAGAAGGGGAACGCTCCAGGTGGAGACTCTGGGGCGTGGATTTGCCTGGCTGGATACGGGAAATCATGATGCGCTTCTGGATGCGGCGGATTTTGTGGCAGCTTTTCAGAAGCGCCAGGGACTTTATATTTCCTGCATTGAGGAGATTGCCTATAAAAGAGGATTTATCACAAAAGAGCAGCTCCTTGAGCTGGCGCAGCCTCTCCTTAAGACTGCTTACGGGCAATATCTGACAGAGATCGCAGAGGGATTATAAGGATTTAAAAAATGTTTAGGGATTGAGGGATATGACCATGGGTAAAATAACGGTAGAGACGTGTGAGATTGAGGGATTAAAAGTAATCACGCCGGCTGTTTTTGGCGACGAGCGGGGTTATTTTATGGAAACCTACAATTACAATGATTTCAAGGCGGCGGGAATCGATGTGGAATTTGTGCAGGACAATCAGTCGTCCTCCAAAAAGGGCGTGCTGCGAGGACTCCATTTTCAGATCAATTATCCCCAGGATAAATTGGTACGTGTGGTTTCTGGTGAGGTATTTGATGTAGTAGTAGATTTGAGAGAAGGCTCACCGACTTTTGGAAAATGGCACGGGGAGATTCTTTCGGCGGAGAATAAGAAGCAGTTTTTCATTCCGAAAAATTTTGCCCACGGGTTTGTGGTGCTGTCGGATTACGCAGAATTTGCTTATAAGTGCAGCGATTTTTACCATCCGAACGACGAGGGAGGACTGCTCTGGAGCGATCCGGATATCGGTGTCAAGTGGCCGATACCGGAAGGAATGGAATTAACGCTTTCCGAAAAAGACAAAAAATGGGGCGGTATCCGCGGGTTTAAGAAATAGAATTGGAGAGCCTATGTCATCAAAAATTTTTTCTCTGCCGGGCGAGGTCTATCAGAATCGAAAACTGATGCTGAGCCTGGCAAAAAATGATTTTAAAACAAAATATGCCGGATCTTATCTGGGAATCATCTGGGCGTTTATTCAGCCTGTGGTGACGGTTCTGGTGTACTGGTTTGTATTCTCAAAGCTTCGGGCGGGGGCTGTGAGGGACGTGCCCTTTGTGCTCTGGCTGATCAGCGGCCTGGTGCCCTGGTTTTTCTTTCAGGATGGACTGAATAATGGCACAAATGCGCTGATTGAATACAGTTATCTGGTAAAGAAAGTAGTGTTTAAAATCAGTATCCTGCCGGTGGTAAAGCTGATATCGGCAACATTCGTTCATCTCTTTTTTATCGGAGTCATGCTGCTTCTCTATATTGTGATGGGGTATGCGCCGAAAATTGCGGCAGTGCAGATTGTGTATTATTCTTTTGCCACATTTATGCTGGTGCTCGGGGTGACGTACCTTACCTGTGCGGTGGTGGTTTTCTTCAGAGATTTATCCCAGGTAATTAATATTTTTCTGCAGGTGGGAGTCTGGATGACTCCGATTATGTGGAACTTTGAGGATCTGCATCTTAGTGGGATAATTGTGACGATCCTGAAACTGAATCCCATGTATTACATTGTGGAAGGCTATCGGGACGCGCTGATCAGCGGCCGGTGGTTCTGGGAGCGGCCGGTGCTGACGCTGTATTTCTGGGTACTTACGATACTGATCTTTTTTGTTGGAACCCGGGTGTTTGGCAAGCTGAAGATACATTTTGCGGACGTTCTCTGATGTCTGCGCAAAAAATAAGGAAGATAAGCAATGCAGGATTATGCAATCAGGGTGGAAGACCTTACAAAAATATATAAATTATATGACCGGCCGAAGGATAGGCTGCTCGAGTCTCTGGGGCTTGCAAGGGGAAAGGTGCTTTCCAGGGATCACTATGCCCTGCGCCATGTGAATTTTGAAGTGGCCCGAGGCGAGACTGTGGGGATTATCGGCACCAACGGCTCAGGGAAATCCACCGTTCTCAAAATTGTGACCGGCGTATTGAATCCAAGCAGCGGCAGCGTGACGGTCAACGGAAGAATCTCGGCGCTGCTGGAGCTGGGTGCCGGGTTTAATATGGAGTATACAGGAATTGAAAATATTTATCTGAACGGCACGATGATCGGTTTTTCAAAAGAGGAAATCGACGCCAAGCTGCAGGATATCCTTGATTTCGCGGATATCGGTGAGTTTGTGCATCAGCCGGTAAAGACATATTCCAGCGGCATGTTCGTGCGGCTGGCTTTTGCTGTGGCAATCAATATAGAACCGGAAATCTTGATTGTGGACGAGGCGCTCTCCGTAGGGGATGTGTTTTTCCAGTCAAAATGTTACCGGAAGTTTGAAGAATTTAAAAAGATGGGCAAGACGATCCTGTTTGTCAGTCACGATCTGAGCAGCATCAGCAAGTACTGCGACCGGGTTGTTCTCCTGAACAAGGGCGAGAAGCTGGCGGAGGGCGAACCGAAGAAAATGGTGGATCTTTATAAAAAGCTGCTGGTGAATCAGCTGGATACCCAGAGTCTGGAGGCGGTGAAGCCGCAGGGCGCAGGAGACTTTGACGGCGAGGCGTCCGAAAAACAGGGAGCAGGAGATTCTGAGAGCGAGGCGGCCGGAAAGCAGGACACAGCCGGACAGGACGGCGCAAATGGCGCGGATTTGTGGACGCCGGCGTTTCCTGTAAATCCTAATATTAACGAATACGGAGACCGCCAGGCGGAGATTGTGGCTTTCAATATTTTGGATGAGAAGGGACAGTCCTCAAATACGTTGGAGAAGGGCAGCCGATGCACAATTCAGATGCGGGTGAAATTTCATCAGAAAGTTTCCGATCCAATCTACGCTTTCACAATTACAGATTTGAAGGGAACGGACATCACGGGAACGAACAGCCTGTTTGAAAAGGTGAATGTGCCGGCCCGGGATGCGGGAGAAATTCAGGAGATTTCTTTTACCCAGGCGATGGATATGCAGGGAGGCGAGTATATGCTGTCTCTGGGCTGCACCGGCTATAACGGGATGGATTTTGTGGTGCATCACCGTCTGTATGAAGCCTGTAACCTGACCATCGTCTCTACGAAAAATACGGTGGGATTTTACGATACAAATTCAGAAGTAAAGCTTTTGAATATGGAATAGAAAGAGGATAGCTATGCAGGAATATGTGGGAAAGGTTTGTGTCGACTACACATGGTACCCTGGAGAGGATCTTTACAGCGACGGGGAAATTGAGGACCGGCTTTTGGAGATTGCAGAAAATTGCCGGGAGGATGAACTGAACGCGGTGATCGCGAAGGAAAAAGACTGGGCCGTGCTCTACCATATGTCGCAGATTCGGGAAAATATCATTGACTGGCTGCCGGTTCAAAAGACAGATACGGTGCTGGAAATCGGGGCCGGCTGCGGCGCAGTGACGGGCGCCCTGGCAAGAAAGGCAGGAAGCGTAACCTGTGTGGACCTGTCGAAAAAGCGCAGCCTTGTAAACGCAAACCGCCACAGGGAATACGATAACTTAAAGATTTTGGTGGGAAACTTTCAAGATATTGAGAGAAATCTTCCGCGGGAATACGATTATATCACGCTGATCGGCGTTTTTGAATATGCCCGGGGCTATATTGGAACAGAGGCGCCCTACACAGAGTTTCTGCGCCAGGTAGCTTCCCATTTGAAGCCGGGCGGGAAGCTGGTGATCGCCATAGAGAACCGTCTGGGATTGAAATACTGGGCGGGGTGCAGGGAAGACCATACAGGAAACTACTTCGAAGGGCTGGAAAATTATCCAAACCCGGTGGGCGTACGAACCTTTGCAAAGCCGGAGCTTGAGAAAATGTTTCAGGAAACAGGGCTTGGCAGGTATCAGTTTTATTATCCGTATCCCGACTATAAGCTGCCTCTGGTAATTTATTCGGACGATTATCTTCCCGGCAAAGGCGAACTGAATATGAATATATGGAATTTTGACAGAGAGCGCATGGTGCTTTTTGATGAAGAAAAGGTATTTGATTCACTGATAGAGAGCGGACTTTTTCCGCTGTATTCAAATTCCTACCTGGTGCTGCTGGAAAGGGACAGATGACCGATGAAAACAATAATATACTCAAAATTTTCAAATGAGCGGAGCAGGGAGTTTTCTATCCGCACGGATATTCTGAAAGCGGAGGATGGGACAAAAACAGTGAGAAAGTCTGCCTGCTTTCCGGAGGGAAAATCCCATGTGGCAAGGATTGCAGAGTGGTCCGCAAGATTGGCGGAACTGTTTGAGGGAAGCGCTGTATGCGTTAATGCAGGGGAACTTCTGGAAGACGGCAGCGTGGAACTTGAGTTTCTGGAAGAAACTTCCACTCTGGAGGAAAAGCTGTACTATCTTTGGCATGGGGGAAAGCAGGAGGAAGCCCTGACGATTTTGGAGGATTATGTAAAGTTTCTGCGTTCCCGGGCAGATGTTCCCTTTGAGATGACGGAACAGTTTTGCCGTGTATTTGGAAATGCAAAGCTTCCTGAGGGGCTGATGAGCCTTTCGGTGACGGATATTGATATGGTGGCGGGAAATCTTCTTCTGACAAAGAACGGCGCCTGGAACCTGATTGATTATGAATGGACCTTTGATTTCCCGATTCCTGTAAATTTTGTGGTATACCGTATCTGGCATTACTTTTTAAACCGTAATGTAGGCACAGAAACCCGGTTTTTTGAGGTGTATTATCAGAAGGCCGGAATTTCTTCGGCGGAGCTTGTGCAGTATGAGGCGATGGAGCGGGCGTTTCAGAGCTATGTCACAGGAAATTATATTCCCATACGGGAATTGTATCAGAAAATTACGCCGGGCTGCGTGGAGCCGGAGGCTTTAAGAAGGCAGGAGAAAGCGCAGAGAGACGGGGAGCTTTTAAGCGTGCTGTATTATGGCGATGTGGAGAAGGAAGACCGGAGTACATCCGTTGTATCCCCTGTGGATTTAAAGGAAAACGGAGAATTTACCGTAGAGTTTTCTCTGGCGGAGGCTTCGGAGGCGAAAAAGCAGAAGAAGCTTCGGTGGAATGTGGTGACGGGAAAGGTGTGCCGGGTCAGAAATTTGTCTGTGAACGCTGCTGCGCTGGTGCGTATACAGCCTGCCAACAGCTTTCATGAAAACGGCGAGGATATTTTCTGGTCTTATGATCCGGTGTGCTTTCTGGAGGGCGATTTTTCGCAGGCAGACACGATTCGTATTACCGGTGAAGTGCATGTATTAGAGACTGTCGATATACCGGAAGTTGTGGTAAAGATACGAAAGGAGAGAGATGCCCTCCGGGATGAGCTTACGGCAGTGAGCCAAAAGCTTGCCGCAACGCAGTCCACAAAAGGGTACTGCATGCTGGAGCGGGCGCGGAGAGCCCGCAATTTTACAAAGGCAAGGCTTGGCCTTCTAAAGCCGGCGCAGCAGCCCAAAAATCCGTATCACTACTGGTATGAAAAGCACTGCGCTTCCGCGGAGGAACTTCAGCTATTTCGAAACAGCAGTTTTCCGTATATGCCGAAAATTTCAATTCTGGTGCCAACTTACCGCACACCGGTACCATTTTTAAGAGAAATGATAGAATCGGTGCAGGCGCAGACGTATCCTAATTGGGAGCTCTGTATTGCGGACGGCGGCTCGGGGCCGGAGATAGAAAAGATTTTGGACGATTATGCTGCGGCGGATTCCAGGATCAAATATACGGTTCTGAAGGAAAATGGCGGCATCTCCGCAAATACCAACGGGGCGGCCGGCCTGGCTGCGGGAGATTATATTGCCCTTTTGGATCATGACGACATAATTGCGCCGGAGGCGTTGTCCGAGGTTGCTGCAGCACTGCAGGATCCGCTGGTGGAAGTGGTTTATACGGACGAAGACAAAATTACAATGGATTCGTCGGAGCATTTCTCACCGAACTTTAAACCTGATTTTGCGCCGGACCTTTTAAGATCCCATAATTACATTACACATTTTCTGGTGATCAGAAAGACGCTGTTTGATGAGGTGGGGGGATTTTGCAGCGAGTATGACGGCGCGCAGGATTATGATCTGATTTTTAAGTGTACGGAGAAGGCAAAGAAAATATATCATATCCCAAGGGTACTGTATCATTGGAGGGCCCATAAGGATTCTACGGCGGAGAATCCGGAGAGCAAGCTGTATGCTTACGAGGCGGGCAGAAAGGCCATCGACGCACATCTTGGCCGCTGCGGCCTTAAGGGCAGCGCTGAGAGAATGAAACTCTGGGGCATGTATCATGTGACTTATGAGACGCCGGGCGACCCGCTGGTTTCCATTGTGATTCCCAATAAGGATCACACAGAGGATCTTGACCGCTGTATTCGCTCTGTTCTGGAAAGGAGCAGCTATCGCAATCTGGAGATCGTGGTGGTGGAAAATAACAGTACGGAAAAAGAAACATTTGCTTACTATGAGAGGATACAGAAGGAATTTTCCGAGGTGCGAGTGGAGAGATGGGAACGCGAGTTTAATTACTCCGCGATCAATAATTTCGGCGCGGCCAGAGCAAAGGGAAATTACCTGCTGTTTTTAAACAACGATACGGAGCTCGTGGAAGCAGACAGCATCAGGGAAATGCTGGGCTACTGTATGCGCCCGGGAACGGGATGCGTGGGAGCAAAGCTTCTCTACGGGGACGGCACAATACAGCATGCGGGAATTGTGCTTGGATTCGGTGGCTTTGCGGGTCATGTGTTTACGGGAAAAGCCGGAGATGATCTCGGCTATATGATGCGGGCGGCAATCACAGGCAACTACAGCGCCGTCACGGCGGCATGCCTTATGGTGAGCCGAAAAGTGTACGAGGAAGTGGGTGGATTTCCGGAGGACTTCCCGGTGGCGCTCAATGACGTAGACTTTTGCATGAAAGTGAGGGCGGCAGGCCATCTGATTGTGTATACTCCGTTTTCCCGGTGGCATCATTATGAGTCGAAGACGAGGGGATATGAGGATACGCCGGAAAAAGAGAAACGCTTCCAGGGAGAGATCGCCCGTTTCCGTGAACGCTGGGGAGCGGTGGTGGATGCAGGAGATCCCTACTATAACCCGAACCTTGCCATTGACAAGGAACCTTTTTCCCTGAAATAGTTTGGAGAGTAAGAGTATGGAGAACGTATTTGTATTGCAGAACAGCCGATTTTGTGTGAGAGATCCCCGGATATTTGTGCTGCAGGGACATTTCATGGAAAATCTGATGGGGGATGGAGAACTGAACGCATATCTGGACGGACGGAAACTTCCGGTGAGACTTGGTATGCGCCAGGGAATTGCGATACGGCAGAAATATATCAATGTGCGGACGAAAGCCGCTTATATCGACAGAGAGTATGATCTGTGGATTACACTTCCGGAGGGTCTTGAAAAGGCAAAAAGACTGGAAGTGTATCAGGAACAGCAAGAAAAGCGACAGCGCGTGTATCGGACTTCTGTACGCGATCTTTTGAGAAGGCAGAGGGAGCCGGAAAGTTATCTGGAATCCTGGAAAGAGGAGGATGGAAAGATTCTGGCGGGAGGCTGGGTGGCTTCGGATTCTCCCAGCAGGATAAGAGTGATGGGCTCCGACGGGAAAAAGATTGCGGCAGATGTGAAGTGGCACTGCCGCCCCGATGTATTGCAGTCTTTTCCTGAACTTTTGGAGGAAACAGGGGATCAGCGCGAACCGGCGCTTGGCTTTGAGGTGTCCTTTGAAAAACCGTCCTGCCGCCAGGCTGCAATTGTTGTTCAGACAAAAAACCAGAAAAAGGCATACCGCATGCCGGTGCGCCGCATTGGGAAAAAGGGCTTTGCCGGCAGTGCAAAAACAGTGCCTTATATCGAAAAAGCGGCGGCCTATTATAAGAGAAACGGACTGAAGCGGACATTGAAACGCTGTGGAGAGAAGCTGTTTTACGGAGGCAATACGGCAGATTATCGTAAATGGCGCAAAGGCGTGCTGCCGTCAAAGGAGGAGCTGAAGGCGCAGAGAGCCCATATGTTTGAAACGCAGCCGCTGATCAGCATCGCAGTGCCTCTTTACCGCACGCCGGAGAAGTATTTGCGGGAACTGGTAGCGTCAGTACAGGCCCAGACCTATGAAAAGTGGGAGCTTTGCCTGTCGGACGGCAGCGGAGCGGATTCTCCGCTGGCGGAAATACTGGAGGAACTGCAGAAAAAAGATGCACGCATCCGGGTGGCGTCGGCTTCTGTGCCGCTTGGCATCTCCGAGAATACGAATGAAGCGTTGAAAATTGCCCGGGGAGATTTTGTCGCCTTTGCAGATCACGACGATTTGCTTTCGGAAGACGCGCTGTATGAGTGCGTGCGCATAATCAATGAGCATCCGGCGGCGGATTTCATCTATTCTGACGAAGACAAGGTAAGCATGAACGGCAGGGAGTATTTTCAGCCTCACTTTAAGCCGGACTTTAATATTGACCTTTTGTGCAGTATGAATTACATCTGCCATCTGGTGATGGTAAAGAGAGAGCTTTTGGAAAAGGTGGGAATGTTAGATTCAGCCTACAATGGAGCTCAGGATTATGATTTTGTTCTGCGCTGCGTAGAGACGGCAGAAAAAGTGTGCCATATTCCAAAAGTGCTGTACCACTGGCGCGCCCATAAGGATTCCACCGCGGAGAATCCTGAGAGCAAGCGGTACGCTTTTGAGGCCGGGGCGCGGGCTGTGCAGGCCCATTATGACCGCCTGGGGATGAAAGCAAAAGTGATAGAAGGGGAATATCCGGGACTTTACCGCACGATTTATGCCATGCCGGAGGAAAAGCCGCTGGTTTCCGTAATTATCCCGAACAAGGACCACCGGGAGGATCTGGACAAATGCCTGCAGTCTGTTTGGCAGAAGTCTTCTTATGAAAATATCGAATTTGTGATCGTGGAAAACAACAGCACCGAGCAGGAGACCTTTGCGTATTACGACCAGGTGCAGCGGGAGCATGCAAACGTCCGTGTCATATACTGGAAGGATGAATTTAATTATTCCCTGATTAACAATTTCGGGGCAGAGGAGGCAAGAGGCGAGTATCTTCTGTTTTTGAATAATGACGTGGAGATGATAAATCCGGATTGTATAGAGGAACTTCTGGGGCCCTGCCTGCGTGAGGATGTGGGCTGCGTGGGAGCAAGGCTTTACTATCCTGACGATACGATTCAGCATGCCGGGGTGATTATCGGTTTCGGCGGCATTGCGGGACATGCGTTTATCGGCAGCATGCGGGGGGACAACGGCTATTTTTCACGCATTATATGCGCGGCCGATTTAAGCGCTGTGACGGCTGCCTGCATGATGGTAAAGCGTAAAGTCTTTGAGCAGGCGCAGGGATTTGACGGGGAGCTTAAGGTGGCTTTTAACGATATTGATTTTTGCCTGCGGGTGAGGGAGAACGGAAAGCTGGTAGTTTACAATCCGTTTGCAGAGCTGTACCACTATGAATCCCGCTCCAGAGGGTATGAGGATACTCCGGAGAAGGTGGCGCGCTTTAATAAAGAAGCAGATGTTTTTCTGAAGAAATGGGAAAAGATATTAGAGAATGGTGATCCGGCCTATAATCCCAACCTGACGCTGGACCGGTCGGATTTTGCCCTCAGATAGAGAAAGGAAGCGTAATGGAACAGAAGATAAGACGCATCGACATAAAAACACTTTTGTGGATATGGGGATTGCTGGGCACAGCCTGTCTGTTGATTTTTCACAGTTACATTTTGGGCAACGAGACTTTTGTCTTCTCAGATGTGGGCTCTGATACAAAAGAGCAGTATGTGATGCATTTCAACAGTATCGTGAATGGAATACGTTCAGGCAGTTTTTCGCTGTGGGACTTTTCCAACGGTTTTGGAGTGAACCGCTTTGTTCAGAGCCTGACTTCCCCGCTTCTGCTTTTGTTCTACGGGGTGGGCGCATTGTTTGGACCGGAGGCGATCAGTACCAGTATGGTCTGGCTGATCATTCTGGAGGTTATGCTGGCCGGAACCACCTGCTATTTCTTTCTGTCTGAATTTGAACTGAAGGAAAAGTATAAGCTGGCGGCGTGTCTGATGTATGGGTTGAACGGTTTTCTGATGGTCTGGGGACAGCATTATCAGATGGGAAATCACACAGTATTTCTGCCGCTTTTGCTGATGTGCATTGAGAAGGCGCTCCGAAACCGGCGTGCCTGCTTTGGGGTGGCCTTGACGTCGGCACTTCTGATTTTAAGCGGCTATTACCAGGGATATATGTGTATGCTGGGAGGCGGCATCTATGTGTGCCTTCGGGTGCTGCTTTATGAAGATGCGCCCTGGAAGAAAAAATGGAAGGATTTTGCTTCCACTGCGGCTGCCATGGGGTTTGGCGTGATCATGGGCGCAGTAAACCTGCTTCCCTCCGCAGCAACCCAGGTGGGGGAGACAACGCGGTTAAACTCCAACTTGTCTTTGCTGGAGCGGGTAGTGAAAAACCTTTCTCCCTGGCCCAGAGAATACTACAAGACGCTGATGTACCGCCTGTTCGGAAGCAACCTGCAGGGAAATGGAAATTATTACACGGGATATCAGAATTATTATGAGGCGGTGAATCTGTTTTTCTCCACGCTGTTCATTATCCTTGTTGTTCAGTATGTGTTGACAATACACCGCTGCCGGCAGAATAAGCTTCAGAAGGCGGCTCAGTATATTGGAGTGGCGTTTGCAGCCTTTATGGTGGTTGTTCCTACGGGCAGTCTGATATTTAACGGTTTTGCGTATGCTTTCGGACGTCATACGTTTCTTTTGATGCCAATGTTTGCCCTGCTCTGTGCGGTAACGCTTCAACGAATTATGGAGGAAAAAGAGCTCAGCCTGCCGGGACTTGCACTGTCTGTGGCTGCCATTCTGCTGGTATATGGGAAAGCCTATCGGTATACGGATGCGGTCAGCCGCAAAGGCAACGCGCTGATTCTCTGCCTGACAGGGCTTGCTATGGCGGGGATTCTGCTCTGGTCGGCAAAGAAAAAGCAGGCGGACCTGAAAATCTGTTATCTGGCTCTTGGCGCAATGCTGTTTGTGAATCTTGTATCCGATGCGGCGCTTTGCTGCAGGGACAGGGATACGGTAAAGAAAAATGATACAGGCTATTATGAGGCGACGTATCATTCATCGGTGCAGGACGCCCTGGCCTGGATTGAAGAACAGGACGATTCCTTTTACCGGGTGGAAAAGGATTTTCACACGGCATCGGGCTGCCTTGACTCCATGGCGCAGGGGTATTACGGAGTGAGCACCTATAATTCTACCCGCAATGCCAATACGGAAAATTTTGTGCAGAAGCTCTGGCCGCAGTTAATGATCGGTTATGACAGGAGCCATTACCAGTTTTCCAACACAGTGCGGGAGCAGACGATGGCGTCGCTTGTGGGAGTGAAGTATCTCCTGAGCCATTCCGGGGATCTGGAGGTGGAGGGATACGAGCTTTGCCACCAGACGGGTGATATATATATTTACCGCAATACAGATACGGATTCCATAGGAAAATTCTTCACCAGAACAGTTTCCAGGGAAGCCTTTGAGGAAATGAAGCGCAAGGACATCTGGAAACTTTTGAAAGATGTGCTGATTCTGGAAGATGGAGGAAACTATGAACTGACGGAGGAAGAACTTGCGGAGTATGAGGCCGAGAGAATCTATCTTCTGGACGAAAGCAGGGTGGACCAGGAAACCAATATTCTGACAGAGGACGGCATGAAAGCCAGCGGAGAACATTTTCTTACGCTGCCCCTGCGTCAGGAGATACTGCAGGAATATGAAAATGTGGCGGTGGAGTTTACGCTGGAGACAAACGTGGGCACAGAGATTGAAGTCCGGATGAACGACGGGCGCTCCCATGTAAGCTATCACTACGCCGGGAAGAAAAAGTACAGGTTTGCGGTGCCCCAGGGTACGGAGCAGATAACGATACAGATCACAAACGCCGGTGTGGACGCCGAAATCAGCGGATTGAAATTCAGAGGTTCCCTAAAGGACAGCGAGTTTTCCAAGGAGGCGGTGATAGAGATAAAAAGTCCCGAAAAAGACAGCCGTCTGGAAGGAAGCATCCATGCAGAGACGGCCGGCATGGTGATGCTGGCGATTCCCTACGAGAACGGATGGAGCGTCCGGCTGAACGGCCAGGAACAGGAGCTTCTTGCGGGGGATTACGGATTTATTGCTTTTGAGGTACAGCCCGGCGATTATACGCTTGAGGTTCAGTTTGAAGCTCCGATGTTTAAGACAAGTCTTTTGATAAGTCTTGTATCTCTGGGGATATTTGTGGTATTATGGATTTTAAGCAGTGTCAGAAAAAGCAATTCGATTCGCAGGAAGGAAGGAAAAAACAAATGATCGTTTTTAATAAACCGCCTTTTATCGGCAAAGAGACAGAATATATGCAGCAGGCGATCGCAAACGGAGTGCTGTGCGGCGACGGGCCCTTTACAAAGAAGTGCTCTGCATGGATGCGGGAACACTTCTGTGTGAATCATGCGTTCCTGACGACTTCCTGTACCCACGCGCTGGAGATGGCGGCTTATCTGGCGGACATCCAGCCGGGGGATGAAGTGATTATGCCCTCGTATACCTTTGTGTCTACCGCAGATGCGTTTGTGCTGCGGGGAGCGAAGATTGTGTTTGTGGATATTCATCCCGAAACGATGAACATTGACGAGAGGCTGATTGAGGACGCCATTACGGAGCGGACAAAGGCGATTGCCGTCGTACATTATGCCGGAGTAGCCTGCGCTATGGATGAGATTCTGGCGATAGCGAAGAAGCATCATCTGAAGGTGGTGGAGGATGCGGCTCAGGGCGTGAACGCCTACTACAAGGGAAAAGCGCTGGGAACCATCGGGGATTTTGGATGCTACAGCTTTCACGAGACAAAGAATTACAGTATGGGCGAGGGCGGCGCGCTGCTCTTTCAGGAGGATAAGTATCAGGAAAAAGCAGAGATTCTGCGGGAAAAGGGAACGGACCGAAGCAAGTTTTTCCGTGGCCAGATCGATAAGTATACCTGGGTGGATTACGGTTCCTCATATTTGCCCAGCGACCTCAACGCCGCGTATCTGTATGCGCAGCTGGAGGAATTTGAAAAAATTAATGAAAAGCGCATGAGCATTTACAACTATTATCATGAGGCGCTGGCTCCTCTGGCAGAGGAGGGGCTTCTGGAGCGTCCCTGTGTGCCGGAGTATGCCGTTCACAATGCACATATGTATTATGTGAAGCTGAAGGATTTAAAGGAGCGAGGTGCCTTTATCGCTTATCTGAGAGAACACGGGGTGCAGGCGACCTTCCACTACATTCCTCTGCACAGCGCCTCGGCGGGCCTGCGCTTTGGAAGATTTCACGGCGAGGATGTTTATACCACGAAAGAAAGCGAACGTCTGGCGCGGCTTCCAATGTACTATGCGCTGACGGATGAGGAACGCGCTCAGGTGGTAAATGCAATTTACGGATTTTTTGGGAAGACAAGATGAGAAAAAAAAGCGGGATGGATTGGGGCCGGATGCTTGGGCATCTGTCCCCCTATAATATAAAGAAAGCCTTTCTGTATCTGAAGCATTTCGGGTGGAAAGGCTTCCTTGCAAAGCTGGCGGACCGTTTTGAATACACAGATATCAGCTATGAGGAATGGCGAAAAGAACACGCGGCGACGCAGGAAGAATTAAAACGCCAGAGGCGTATGAGCGAGACATCTTCTGGGACTGGTGTGACATTCAGTATTGCCGTGCCCCTTTACCGGACGCCGGAGCCTTTTTTGCGCCGGATGATTGAATCTGTGACGGCGCAGACTTACGGAAACTGGGAACTTTGCCTGGCGGATGCGAGCCCTTGCAAAAAGAACGGTAGTCTGGAATATGAAACGGAGCTTACAAAGATTGTCCGGGAATATCAGAAGCAGGATAGGCGCATCTCTTATCGCGTTTTGAAGGAGAACGGCGGCATATCGGAGAACACAAACAAGGCCTTTGAAATGGCGGCGGGCGAATTTTTGTGCCTGCTGGATCATGACGATTTTCTGGAGCCGGACGCGCTGTTTGAATTTGTGGAAGCCCTGAAAAAGCATCCGGAGGCGGAGATGATCTACAGCGACGAGGACAAGGTCTCGGCAGATGAAAAGGAATATTTTCAGCCGCATTTGAAGCCGGATTTTAATATTGACCTTCTGCGTTCCAACAATTATATCTGCCATTTCCTGGCGGTGAAAAAAACGCTGGAGGAGAGCGTGGGCGGCCTGGATGCATCCTATGACGGTGCCCAGGATTACGATTTTATTTTCCGGTGCGCCGAAAAAGCCGGACAGATTGTGCATGTGCCAAGGGTGCTTTATCACTGGCGGGTTCATTCTGAGTCCACGGCGGACAATCCCTTCAGCAAAGAATATGCCTATGAAGCGGGGCAGAGAGCAATTGACGCCCATCTGAAGCGGTGCGGCGTCCTGGGTCGGGCAGTGCGCCTGAAGGATGCCGGATTTTACCGGGTAAAATATGAGCTTTCCGGTATGCCGAAGGTGTCTCTGGTGATTCCCAATAAAGATCATGCCGACGATCTGAAGGCCTGCGTGGAGTCTGTCTGGGAGAAAACCTCCTATCCGAACTACGAGATCATTGTGGTGGAGAACAACAGCGAGGAAGAAGCCACCTTTGCGTATTACAGGGAACTGAAAAAACAGGCAGAGCAGAGGGGAAAAGAGCTTCGTCTGCTTCGCTGGAAAGAAAAGGGCTTTTCTTATCCGGCCATCAACAATTATGGCGCGGCGGCAGCGAAGGGCGAATACCTTGTGCTTTTAAATAACGATATTACGGTGATTGCACCGGATTGGCTGGAGGAGTTTTTAAGCGTCTGCAGCCGGCCGGAGGTGGGAGCCGTTGGAGCCAGGCTTTATTATCCGGACGATACGATTCAGCATGCCGGGATCGTAGTCGGGATCGGAGGCGTGGCCGGAAGCATGTTTGTCGGGCTTCCCAGAGAAAGGAGCGGCTATTTCCACAAGGCCGCCCTTATGCAGGATCTGAGCGCTGTGACGGCGGCCTGCATGATGGTAAAAAAGAAAGTTTACGAGGAACTTGGCGGTATGGAAGAACAGCTGCCGGTGGCGTTTAACGACGTGGATTTCTGTCTCCGCATACGGGAAAAAGGCCTGCTGGTCGTCTATGATCCATATGTGGAGATGTACCACTGCGAATCCAGGAGCCGCGGAGCGGAAGATACGAAAGAAAAGCTCCGGAGGTTTCAGGGGGAAATAGAGTTTATGCGGCGGCGCTGGATAAAAGTGCTGAAAGAGGGAGACCCTTATTATAATCCCAATTTTTCGCTGAAAACATGGAATTATGAACTGAAGCATTAAAGTGACAGGCGAAGGAGAGAGGATATGCGGGAAGCAACGGTAATCATACCGAATTATAATGGAATGGTATATCTGGAGAACTGTCTGGAATCCTTAAGGGGGCAGCAGTGTCCGGTGATCGTGGTGGATAATGGTTCCTCTGACGGCAGCATAGCGTTTATCAAACAACAGTATCCTGAGGTGAAGCTGATTTGCCTAGAGAAAAATTATGGATTCTGCCGGGCGGTAAACGAGGGGATTCGGGCGTCCTCCACGAAATATGTGATACTTTTGAATAATGACACAAAGGTGGCGGCGGACTTTGCCGAAAAACTCGTGGAAGTGATGGAGAAAGAGAAAAATATCTTTTCCTGCCAGGCAAAAATGCTGCAGATGGATCACCCGGATACCATCGACGACGCCGGAAATCTCTACTGTGCTCTTGGCTGGGCGATTACCAGGGGAAAGGACGCTCCGGCCGGGCGGTGGTGCCGCCGGGATAAGATTTTTTCCGCCTGTGCAGGCGCGGCCATTTACCGGCGCAGTATTTTTGAGGAAATCGGATATTTTGACGAGGCGCATTTTGCCTATCTGGAGGACGTGGATATAGGTTACCGGGCACGGATTGCAGGATATGAAAACTGGTTTGAACCCCAGGCTGTTGTGTACCACAAGGGCAGCGCTTCCACTGGAGCCAGACACAATCGTTTTAAGGTGTATCACGCGGCCAGAAATAATGTTTACCTGATTTATAAGAATATGGCCCGGTGGCAGATCCTCCTTAATCTGCCTCTTTTGTTGGCGGGATGGATCCTGAAAGCTCTTTTTTTCACATGCAAGGGTATGGGTTTTTCGTATCTGCGGGGGCTTTGGGGCGGGGTGCTCCTGGCAAGAAAAGGAGAAAAAACGCCGTTTCTGGCAGAAAATTTTGATAATTGCTGGCGGATTCAGCGAGAGCTTTGGAGAAATCTGTTGCATTTTTTTCCCCGGTAATGTATTATGATAAATGGTATGGATAATTTAAGGAGTGAGGCAGATTGATTAAAGATAACCAGAAATATTTTAATCGGCTGCACGTCCTGATTGATGCCCTGATTATCGTCGGCTCTTATGTGCTGGCGTGGTTTATTCAGATCAAGATCCTGACTGACGCGGGTACGGGAGTACTGCCTGTTGAGGTGTACATGTCCGTTCTGTTTCCGCTGGTGCCGGGAATGTTGCTTATGTATGCGGCTTTCAATCTGTATACGTCGAAACGTGTACAGGGAAGGAGGCTTGAATACGGCAACATCATAAAAGCGAACCTTATGGGGGTGCTGATCTTCCTGGCGCTGACAATGCTGGTGAAGCAGGTGAACTTCTCCCGGGGCGTTGTGCTTACGTTTTTTGCTCTGAATACGTTTTTTGATCTGGTTGCAAGGGTAATCATCCGCAAAATATTGATGAATATCCGCAGACGGGGGATGAACATCAAGCACATTCTGCTTGTGGGATATGGCTCCGCCGCCCGTGAATATATAGACCGTATCCTGGAGAATCCCCAGTGGGGCTACAAGGTACATGGGATTTTGGATGATAGCGCGGGGCGCGCAATAAGTTACCGTGGGATTCCGGTGATCGGACGAACGGACGACCTGATGAATATCCTGTCCGTCAATACATTGGACGAGATAGCGATCACATTGGGACTGAGTGAATATTACAAGCTGGAGCATATTGTGGCGCTGTGTGAAAAATCTGGTGTTCACACAAAATTTATACCGGATTACGGCAATATTATTCCAACCAAGCCCTATACGGAAGATTTGATGGGACTGCCGGTGATTAATATCCGCTATGTGCCGCTTTCAAACACATTCAATATGATCATAAAGCGCATGGTGGACGTTATTGGTTCTCTTGTGTGTATTGTGATTTTTTCACCGGTTATGCTTTTGACGGCCGCAGCGATTAAGCTGACGTCACCGGGGCCTCTGATCTACAGGCAGGTTCGGGTAGGACTTCACAATAAGCCCTTTGTGATGTACAAGTTCCGGTCTATGGAGGTACAGAAAAAGCATCAGGAACAAAAATGCTGGACAAAGAAAAACGATCCCAGGGTGACTGGCATCGGAAAGTTTATCCGCAGAACCAGCATTGACGAGATGCCTCAGTTTTTTAACGTACTGCGCGGTGAGATGAGTCTGGTGGGTCCAAGGCCGGAGCGGCCGCAGTTTGTGGAGAAGTTCCGGGAGGACATTCCAAGGTATATGATAAAGCATCAGGTTCGGCCGGGAATGACCGGATGGGCGCAGGTCAATGGATACCGGGGCGATACGTCAATACGAAAACGAATCGAATGTGATCTGTATTATATTGAGAACTGGACATTGGGTCTGGATATCAAGATATTGTTTTTAACGGTGTTTAAAGGTTTTATCAATAAAAATGCATATTAGGGAAGAAGAAAAAGGGGAACATTATGGCGCGTAAAAAAATGAGCAGAGAGGAAAAACGCAACAGCAGGGAAGCAGCAAATCAGCAAAATTATTATCAGGAGATTTCACCGCAGCAATTCTACCGGCAGCAGGGAAACGCCGGCGGTCAGCAGATGAACTACCAGCAGGGAA